>JAUWNF010000054.1 GCA_030612785.1 Phycisphaerales bacterium | reverse complement strand
TCGCAGTGCCGGTCTCATCACCATCCTCCTTTGACCATTGTGACCATGAGGAGGATATCGGCAAACGGCATGAATTAACTAGAATTATTATCAGACGCAGATTACGCCGGTTACTCTCGCCGGGACACGCACGGAACCCATTGTAACTGCTTGTTCTGTAGGAAGTTACAGCGTGGGTGGGACAGACTGGAAAGCCTGCCCCACATACCTTGACCAAGGAGGGGTTGTCGGTTTAGTCATTCGTGACGGTCTCAGATGTAGCGTCACCCCTTGTGGGTGGCGAAAAACGCAGGTGCTCCGCCCACAAGGGGCGACGCTACAGCAGGTGCGCCGCCCACAAGGGGCGACGCTACAGGCTAAATCGACAGGCCCTCAACTGGTCGGTTGCGTTTTTGAGGTCGTCCAGTTACCCTTCGGGGTTCTGCTCAACGGTGGGATGTGCGTTGCCCCCCGGGGAGGTGCTCGTGGCCGAATTGGAGAAAGAGTTGCTGTCGATTCTGGTGTGTCCCGAGTCGCACGCGCCGCTGGTGCAGGTGGGCGATTGGTTGTACTCGACCGACGCGGCCACGCGAAAACGGTATCCGATTCGTGACGGGATCCCCATCATGCTCATCGACGAAGCGGAGACCGTGGACGAAGAGGAGTGGAAGAGAACCCTGGACAAGGCAAGAACGCCGGACACCAAGTTATCGTGAGGTGAGTCAAGCATGGCGGTAAAGCGAAAGAAGACCCGCAGCAACAGAAAAGCTCGACGCTTCCCCGAACGCGGCAACGTGGATTGGCAGGGCCCGCTCATCGACTACAAGGAAACTGAACTGCTGCGTAAGTTCACGACGTCCAGCAGCAAGATGATGTCGCGCAAACGGGCCGGAACGTCAACCCGGGAGCAGGAAGCCGTCAAGCTGGCGGTCAAGTACGCGCGCTTCATGGCCTTGATGCCCTATCGTGGCATTTAGGCTCGTCTCGATCACGGAGTTGGTCGCCAGCCGGCCCGGATCATTCATGAACGCAGAGACGCTGAGAGCGCAGAGTTTTGCAACCTCAGAGTTCACGGTCTGCACCGGCACCTATCTTCTGCCCTGCGTGTAGCACCCCAAGGCCACGGTGTTCACGCATTATCCATTTCCTTCTCTGCGTTCAATCCTCTTACTCGATTTCTTTGCCGCCGTAGGTTTTTTCCGCGCGGGATTCCCCGGCGGATTGGTGTACAATACGCCCGATGGTCGCCCCTCGTGGTCGCGATCGTAATTACCGTGGGAAACCGAGCGATGGGTTACAGCGCGCGTAGCGCCCGGTAGGCAGGGGAGTACCGTAATGCTGAAACGTTGTGAGTGTGTGTTGGAGGCCGTCGGGGGGACTCCGCTGGTTCGCTTGAATTGCGTAGGTGCGGAGCTGTCGGCTCCGATCTACGCGAAGCTCGAGTTCGTCAACCCGGGCGGTAGCGTCAAGGACCGAATCGCGGTGGCAATGATTGAGCAGGCCGAGTGCGAGGGGCAACTCAAGCCCGGCTCCACCATCATCGAAGCCACCTCCGGCAACACCGGCGCGGGCCTAGCCATGGCGGCGGCGGTGAAGAGCTACCGCTGCATCTGCGTCGCCCCGGACCGCATGAGTATCGAGAAGATTCGCCTGCTACAGGCGTACGGGGCGGAAGTCGTGCTCACGCCAACGTCCGCGCCCTCGAAGAGCCCCGAAGGTTACGAGGGCGTAGCCGAGCGGCTGCTAAATGAGATCCCCAACTCGTGGCACCCCAACCAGTTTGGAAACCTGGTCAATCCCCGGTGCCATTACGAGACCACCGGACGGGAAATATGGGAGCAGACCGAAGGGCAGGTGACCGTTTTCGTCGCGGGCGTGGGAACCGGGGGTACCATTTCGGGCGTAGGCGAGTACCTCAAGGAAAAGAACCCCGCAGTCAAGGTCGTCGGTGTGGACTCGTCGGCCTCGGTGCTCTCGGCCGCGGAGATGCATCCCTCGGCGGTGGAGGGCATTGGCGAGGACCACGTGCCGCAAACCCTCAACGCCCACGTGGTCGACGAATGGATTCGCGTCAGCGACAAGGAGTCGTTCCTGACCGCGCGGCGTTTGGCCCGTTTTGAGGGGCTCTTGGTGGGCGGATCGTCCGGGGCCGCCTTGGCCGCGGCGTTGCAATACGGCCGGCGACTCGGACCAGAGAACCTCATCGTCACTATCTTCGCCGATGGCGGTCGCAACTACCTCTCCAGAATGTACGCCGACGAATGGCTGATCGAGCAGGGGTACTTGGAGCCCGCTACCAAAGCTCAGACAGTGGGTGATATTCTGGAGTTTCGTGCTCCGGGTCCGCTCATCTCCGTCTCGCCCGAGGACACCTCCGAAACCGCAATCCAGCGCTTGGGCGAGCACGACATCTCGCAGATGCCGGTCATCGACAACGGCAAATCCGTCGGGAGCATCCGGGAGATCACCGTCGCGCAACTGTTGCACGATCAGCGCGATCCAGACCAGGTGCGGGTTCGCGAGATCATGGCCCGTCCTCTGCCGGAGGTGGAGCAGCGTATCGACGTGAGCGAGGTGTATCGCCTGCTGATGTCGGGCCACAGTGGCGTGCTGGTCACCCGTGGCGGTGTTATCGAAGGCATCGTGACGCGCATCGACCTGGTGAACTTCTGGGAAGCGACCCGCTCCGCCGCCGGCGCGGCCTGCGTCGAGGCGTGATCGAGGCTGGGCTGCGGCCCAAGGTCACGGGGTGAAGCAAGCCCCCAGCGGGGGCGATGGAAAGACCTTGCGCGAAAACACCTTCCGTCGCCCCTCCGGGGCTTGGTCATAGGCGGTCCGGTGACCCAGGGCTGACGCCCTGTGCGTGTGTAGCGTGCGCTGGCGGGGAGTTGGGGTGACAGGAGCAGGTGCGGTGGGTGGCATGCCTAAGCCGGCCAGAGGCCGGCGCAGGCATGTATCAATCGTGCCCGTGGATTGAGATTGCGCTACGTCGCCTGCCAAAGGGATGTGCCGGTGGTGCCGAACGTGGGGAGTATCCCGCTGATCGATAGGCGAACGAGCGATACATGCCTGCGCGTCGCTACGCTCCGCTTAGGCATGCCACCCAACGCTAAACACGTACAACACCCTGGGCTATATTCCTTCGCCCGCTACGCGGGCTGTTGGCGGCGGTCCTGGCCCATGTCACCCTTCGTTAAACACGAACGCGTAATGGAGGGGTACCCAGCAATCGTCAATCTCCAATCGTCAATCGTCAATCTCCAAATCCCCTTTGGTTGCGGCCGAAGGCCGCGCCAAGTGCTCTGCGGTGAGAAACGCAGACTGGATTGATCCCGTCATGGCGCTGCACCTTCAACTGCTCTTGCTGGCGGGACTGCTGGTCTGCTCCGCGACGATATCGGGGTCCGAAACTGCGCTGTTCGCACTTTCGCAGGGGAATCTGCGTGCGTTCGAGCGCTCTGAGAACCGCTTCAAACGAAGCGCCGCCCGCTTGATGCACCGCCCACGGACGGTCTTGGTGACGGTGTTGATCGCCAACACCGCCGTCAACATCTGTTTCTTTGCGGTGAGTTTCTTTCTCTTTCAGAACCTCAGCGACGTGCATCCGTCCGCGGTTTGGGTGGGCGCTCTCCTGGCGACATTCGCGCTGGTTCTGTTCGGGGAAGTGCTTCCCAAGGGAGCGGCTCTGGCGCACAGTGAGCACCTTGCCCCCTTCGTCGCGCCGGTGGTCAAGACCCTGGCATTAATCCTGACCCCACTGCGCACGGTGCTGGAACACGCGGTGGTAATCCCACTGACGCGGATCATTCTTCCCGGGCGCGGCGGAGGCCCGCAAATGGGCACTGAGGAGTTGCGCACCCTGGTGGAGATGTCCGCCCGGCAGGGCGTCATTAACGTTCGCGAAAACGAAATGCTCCAACAGATCGTCGCGCTTCCGGAAACGTCCGTTCAAGCCGTCATGGTCCCGCGTGTGGATATCGCCGCGGTGTCGGTCGAAGCCGATCGCGAGACGGTCCACCGGTGTCTCCACGACTCGGGGAAAAAGAAGCTACCCGTCTTCGGGCGGGACCTGGACGACATCCTCGGCCTGATTCACGCGGTCGATCTGCACCTCGAGCCGGACCGCCCCTACCGTGAGTTGCTCAAACCGGTGCACTTCGTGCCCGAGCAAGCCAGCCTGCTGCAACTGGTGCAGGACTTCCGCCGGACCGGGACGCAGCTCGCCATCGTGGTTGACGAATACGGCGGAACCGCCGGCCTGGTCTCCCTGGAGGACGTCATGGAGCAGATCGTGGGCGACATTGCCGACGCCGATGAACCGCCCCCCGAGCCAACCGTCGAGGTGATCGACGAGAAAACCTATCGCCTCTCCGGTGACATTTCGGTCCGTTCGCTGGCGGAGTACTTCGGCGTCAGACCGGGTGCCCGGGGCGTCGAGACCCTCGGCGGATTCATGCTCTCGCAGTTGGGGCGTCTGCCCCGCCCCGGTGATGTCGTGTGCACCGCCAACCTCAAACTGACCGTGGAACGCGTCGCGGCGCGGCGCGTGGAATACGTTCGCGTGGAATTGGTCGATCCCGCTTCCGGACCCGGGACCGCAAGTGTCAAGGAGGAGTCGGCCGACGGGGAGGCGCTATCGTGACCGCGTTCGTGGTGCTGGCGCTGTTCGTGATCGCCGTGTTCCTCTCGGGGGTGTTCTCCGGGGCCGAGACGGGATTGTACTGCGTGAACCGCGCACGGCTGAAAGTCCAGGCTGAACGTGGCAACCCCCGCGCGCTGCGCTTGGAGGGTGTGCTATGGAACAATCAAGCGGCGCTCTCGCTTACCCTGGTCGGCACCAACCTGGCGAACTGCGCCGCCACCGCCTGTTTCGCCTTCCTGCTCTCGGTCCGACTCGGTTTCAGCGAACACCAGGCGGAGGTCTACACCACTTTGATCGTCGCGCTGGTCATCTTCACCTTCGGAGAGGTCGTACCGAAGAACCTGTTCCAGTCCCATCCTGATCGGCTGATGTCCGTGGTCAGTCGGGTCCTGCGGGTCGCGAACGTGATTTTCTTTCCGGCGGTATGGGTGTTGACGCTGCTCACCACCCGATTAACCGGTCTGTTTGGCGACCAAGCCAAAGGCGGGCTTGACCCGCGAAGACAGATTGCCTTGTTACTCCGCGAAGGTCTGGCATCATCCGATCACGACGGGGCACATCACGAGATGGTCGATCGGGCCTTGACGCTGGCAGACACATCCGTCCACACGGTGATGACCCCGCGTAACCGTGTGGTGACCATCGCCGCCGCCGCCGGGCGCGACAAGCTGCTCAGCCTGGCACGGACCAAGCAATACTCACTCCTACCGGTCTTCAAACACCACCCACGAAGGATCGTAGGAATCGTCGAGGTCCCCAGACTGCTCGACGACACGTGGCAGACGGTCGGAGAACAAATGATGCCGTTTATCCGGCTGGACCCGCACGAGTCGGTTGCGTCCGCGCTTATCCGGCTTCAGCAAGAACGGGCGCGGATGGCGGTGGTGGTGGACCGGGGCGGATACCTGCTGGGCATCGTGACGCTCAAGGATCTGCTGGAAGAACTGGTGGGCGAGTTGTCCGCCTGGTGACGGCGGGGCGGCCCGTGGTTTCCCAGGAGTACGTTGGCCAACCCTTCAGCGTGGTGGCTGAATTGCCCCTATCTGTCTAGAATGCTCGCAATGGCGACGGTCGTACAGACACGGGACCTCACGAAGGAATATCGCGGCGGCGAGGTGGTGCACGCCCTGCGGGGCGTCAACTTCACGGCCGAGCAGGGGCAGTTCATCGCCGTGATGGGGGCCAGCGGCTCGGGCAAGAGCACCTTGCTCCACCTGATGGGTGGGCTCGATCTCCCCACCTCGGGGCAAATCCTCGTCGAAGGTCGGGACATCACCCGCATGAGCGACCGCGAACGGACTCTGTTCCGCCGGCGCCGGGTCGGGGTCATCTTTCAGGCCTTCAACCTCCTGCCCACCCTGTCGGCGGCGGAGAACGTGATTCTGCCTCTGCTGGTGGACGGCGCCACCAGGCTATCGTTCGAAGCGAAGGCGGACGAACTGTTGAGCCTGGTCGATCTGGCCCATCGGCGGACGCATCGTCCGCAGGCGCTCTCCGGCGGGGAGCAGCAGCGTGTGGCGATTGCCCGGGCGTTGGCCAACGATCCGGTCATCGTGCTGGCTGATGAGCCGACGGGCAACCTGGACTCGCGCCACACGGACGAGATCTGGCAGTTGCTGCGCAAGCTGGCCTCGGAGCGTGGCTGCACGGTGATCGCGGTGACGCACGAAGCCCGGGGGGCCGCCTACGCGGACCGCGCCATCGTGCTCAAGGACGGTTTGACGGTCGGCGAAATCCAAGTGGATGGAACGGGTGATGCGGCACTGGTTGCAGCTAGCTACACGAAGCTGGCGGACTAAGCCCGGTCGCGCCATCGCCTCCCTGGTCGCGGTGGCCCTCGGCGTCGGCACCGTGGTCACCATGACCTCCTTCTACGAATCGATCCGCCACGCCATTTCCGATCAGGTGGTGTCGCATTGGCTGGGTAACAGTCACATCACCGTACAGGCGCCCGGCGGGCATTGGGGGAAGGTCCCCCAGGCGCTCGCGGAACCCATTGCCGAATTAGACAACGTCGCCGCCGTTACCACGCGCCTACTGCGACGGGTGAACCTGCGCCGCACGGCAGAGAGTGACGCAGAACCGAAACGCGACCGTAAGGGAGCGGGCTACACTGCCCCAGGCACTTCGCCACCTTCGCTGATCTGCGAGGTGGATGCGAACGGCATCATCCCTACCAGTGAGTCCCCGTTCCGCGAATTGAAATCCCTCGCCGGGCGCCGCATCGCGCCGGGTGAGCGGGGCACGATTCTTCTGGAAGCGCGCCTCGCGCGCGAGTCCAATCTGGTCATCGGCGACACTGTTATCCTGGAAACCGCAGGGCGGCAGATGCCGTTCGCTATCGTGGGCACTTTCGAGCGCCCGCGCGTCGGCGCGTTCCAGCGCCCCGAGGTTCAGGTCGGGCTCGAGGACTTGCAGAAGCTGAAGCGCGAAGTCGGCGTTGTCACCATCATCGATGTCATGCTGACGGATACTTCGCAGAAAGCTCTGGCGCGGACCGCCGAGGACATCAACGAAATCGTCCTTCAGCGCAAGGCCAACGTGCAGGTGCTCACCGCGGTGGCCCGGCTCAATCAGTTGGAGGAGGCCCAGCGGCTCACGCAGCTCATCCTGATCCTGGTGGCGTTTATCGCGATGCTGACCTCGTTTTTCATCATCGTCACCACCATGGGTATGGGCATCGTCGAGCGCATGGTCGCCCTGGGCATGATGCGCTGCGTGGGGGTCACTCGCGTCCAGTTGACTGTTCTGGTGCTGGTCGAGTTGCTGCCGATCGGGATCGTGGGAACGGCCTTGGGAGTCCCGATCGGGACCCAGCTCACTCATTTCGGCGCCGGGCTGGTGCCCGAGTACGTGCAGGAGGTGCTGGTCAGTACGTGGGGCATCCAGTTGGCCGTCAGCGGTGGTCTGCTGACTACGCTGATCGGCGGACTGGTCTTGGTCGTCCAGGTGGGGCGGGTGTCCCCGCTGAGCGCCGCCAATCCGGAGTCCCAGCCAACCCGGTGGGTCTGGGCCGCGGTTGCGGGCGTGGCGGGTTTGCTGTCGGTGGCGGTTCATCAGTGGATGCTCAGCCAACTCGAAGCAAGCTTGTGGTTCGAACCGGTGGTCGCGTTGTGCGGGACGGTCACCGTGTACCTGGCATACGTGCTGGTCGCTCCGGGGCTGGTCACCCTGGTTGGCTGGGCGGTGGTCAGCGTCGTGGGGCCGATGTTAGGCATCCATCGCAAGCTGGCACAGGACCAGATCGGGCGGGCCCCGTGGCGCAGCGCGGGCATCTGCTGGATGCTGATGGTGGGGCTGTCGCTGATTGTCTACCTCGCCGTCCGCGGCGAGAGCATCACCGCCGCATGGGACTTCCCCAGCAAGCTGGCGGAAGCCTTTGTCTGGACGCAGGAGCCCATCCCGCGGTCGCGGCTCGAGGAGGTCAAACGGCTTCCCGGCGTCGGCGAGTGTACCGCGATCCACAACATCGTTTGCACCGTGGGCGTCGAGAAGAGCGCGTTTATGCGCTTGCTCAAACCCTTCACGATGTTCGTCGCCGGCGAACCGGAGACTTTCCTCAATATGGCCAAGCTGGAGTTTCAGGAGGGCAATCTGGAGGAGGCGCTGGCCAAGCTGAAGCGCGGCGGGTTTCTGCTGCTGCCGACGGAGAGTTCGCGCGGCTTGAACCTGCACTATGGCGACCATGTGGACATCACTATTGGCGGCCGCACCGCGCCTTTCGAGGTCGCCGGTGTGGTGCAGTCGCCCGCCCTGGACATCGCGGTCAGCTACTTCCAGGCTGACAGCTACATGACCCTGGCCGCCAACGGCGCGGTGCTGGGCACTTTGGACGATACGCGAGATAAGTTCCTGACCAACAACATCTCCACCTTCTTGCTGGATTTCGATCTTCCCCCGGCGCCCCTTCCGGCAGCCTTCAAGGCGGATGCGCCACCGCCGCTCGACGCCGAATCCGTTGCCCGGAACATGTTGGAGTGGGGGCCGCTGATGCCCGAGGAGGCCGAGCGCGTGGCCGCCGTGGCCTCAGCGCTCAACGACCTGCTCGCTCGAGGTGGTCCGCTCACCCCGGTGGTGGGACGCGAGATAACGCGCTATCAGCGTGCGTTGGCCTTTGTGGCTCAAACACGCGATCGGCCGACCGACCAGTTCCTTACCCAGGCGCTCTTCGTGGCGGAGAACTGGGAAGACCTGACCCCGACCCAACGCTGGGACCTGTTTCGCGAGCAACTGGTCATGCTCAAAGTGGGCTGCGCCGCCGGCAAGCCCGATGCGCAGAACGGTTCACTGCGCCGGCTCAAACAAACCATCGACCACGACATTCGTCGGGCCACGTTGCTGGTTTCGATTATCCCGGTGATCGCGTTGCTCGTGGCTACCCTGGGAGTGGCTAACTTGATCACCGTCAGCGTCAACGCCCGCACCCGCCAGATCGCGGTGTTGCGTGCCGTCGGGGCGTTGAAGTCGCAAATCGTGCGCCTGGTATTAGCGGAGGCTCTGACCCTGGGGGTGATGGGTTGCGTGATCGGCATCGCCCTGGGGCTGCACACGGCCCACTCGATGAACTACATCACCGAAAGACTGGTGGGCGTCGAACTGGTCTTCACGGTTCCCTGGGGCCGAGTCGCTGGTGCCGCAGGCCTGGCACTGTGCATCACACTGCTCGCCGGCGTCGGCCCGGCACGCCACGCGGCCCGAACCAACATCGTCGATGCCCTGCAGGCCTTTTGAGTGTGAACGGCACTAGTTCCCGGTATCGTCGTCGGCGGTGAACTCTTCGGCGATGTCGACCAGAGCGGTGTCGAACATGCCGAGTACGACGGACTTGGAGGTGCTCACGAACGCATCGTGCAAACGCACCTCACAAGTGCCCACCACCGTGCCGCCGGCAAGAAAGGTCGCCGCCGCCAGGCAGCACCGCCTGATCCGGTTGGCTCCACTGGTTTTCATCAACATATAGTCTCCGGCGAATTCACTTCTGAAGAGGCGCGGCTTACTCTTCGTCGAACAAGAACTGCTCGATGACGGTCCGCGCGTTGTTGAACGTATCCGGACCGCTGACTTCGGTGGGTCGCTCGGCCGCGCTCAGCACAAACGCCGTCACCTCGACGCTGCCCACCGCTCCGGTCTTCACCCTGGCCTCGAAGATTATGGTGTCACCGCACGAGAAATTACCCGCCTCCGCGCTCAGCGGGTTCACGAATCCCGGAACGCCGAAGCCCTCGGCTTCACCGGGGACGGCGTCAATGTACAGCCCCGCCTCGGTATCCGGAAAATCGATGTTTTCACCCAGACCCACGCGGGTCACCGGACAATCGAACAGAATGCCGACGTCATTGGCCAGGCTTGCCGGATAGGTCTGGAGGCGTACGGTCTCGTATGAGGTCTCAGTGGTTTCCAGGCCGTTCTCGTCGATTACCTGGGTTTTCCGCTCGGCGGTAACCACAAACCGGATGTTGTTCGGCGTGCCATTGCTCACCCGAACGAGGATGAATCCGGAAGAGGCTCCAGGGGTCAGCGGTACGATCCCGCCGACCGCGTAGTTGACGAAGCTGGGGTTCAGCAGCATGGCGTTCTCCCCACAACCCGCACACGACCACACCGTCACGGCCAGCGCTACACGCACCAACAGTCCACTTCGACGCATGCTCATTTCTCCAAGCCTCTCGCACAGAACACGACGGTCCCCTTCCGCGTCAACCTCATCTGACCGTGACCGACAGCTCGTAGCGCCCGGGAATGGCGGCCTGGCGGGCCTCATCGGTGTCGACGTACCCCGGGACGTTGGATCCCTGGGCATCGATGATAAAGGGCAGGTTAAGCTCGCCGCGCAGGACAAACACCACCACCGAACCGCAAGTCAGGTTTCTCGGAACGGCCGGGATCTCTCGCGTCCCGAAGTTCCGCTGCAAGATGACGGCCCCGGTTTCGTTCACTTCGTCCACCAGCAAGGGCCTGAACTGGGGCGCCTCAACCGAGTCGTGGATGAGCGCCGAAGTCCCATCTGGCCTGATGTCGCGTCTGAACACTTCCACGAAGGTGGGCACGAACACCTCGATCGACGAGGTGGTCGAAGTGATCTCAAAGAGCGGGCCCACCTCGGCGACATCGCACAACACCACGCTGTTGGTCAGGGTGTCGTCCGTCAACTCGGGCGGCTTGTCCGCGTTCTCTGTCACGGTAGCCCCGTTCTCGTCCACGTAGGTCACCACCCCGTCGAAGACCTCCGAACCGTCCAGGAACTCAAAAATCTGCTCCGCCCCACTGGCGAAGAGCACTTGGACCCGGAACCGCACGCGCGGGCGTATATCGGGGTCGTAGGGAATGGTAACGCCGCGGGAGCGCATGTAATCCAACAGATTCTCATTGAAGGTCGTAGTATTGATGAGGAAAATCGGAACGTGCCCCGGGGCATTCTCCAGCGTCGTGCCGCCTGAGATCTTCTCCGCCGTATCGGCTGGGAATATAATCTCGACGGCTTCGGGGTTCAACGCAGAACAGCCCATCACCGAAAACATAAGCGCCACGCCAAGACCGCAAAGCAGGCGCAGCAACCGCCCACCCGCCTCCGAGTGATGCCGGATCACGCTCATAACCATACAATCCTTCCGTCGCTATCGTTCGGGTGAGGCCGGAAAAAACAGAAACCGGCATAACAACCCGGGTGTCCCCACTTCGCTATAGAGAGTATCGCTGTGCCGGGTGGCCGGTCAAGCCCCATGCGTGCCTCCGCGACATCCCGCGTCGTCGTATCTCCTGCAATGCCATAGGATTAGCCTCGCCGCCACACTGCCGATGGCGCCCTTGGTGGCGATACGGGAGCGGACAACTTGTACCACGCCGCGCACGATCCTGCAACCAAGCAGACCAGAGCCCGGAAGTGCGGGTCCGTGACACATTAGGCGGCCTTTTGAGCGTTCCGTCGCCGAGCGATTGTCTCCCGCGCGCC
>JAUWNF010000241.1 GCA_030612785.1 Phycisphaerales bacterium | reverse complement strand
GGTCCACACCGTCGTCTCGAACCTCAAGCGGTTCGTCCTGGGCCGGCATCATGCCATAGCCGGCAAACACGCCGTCCGTTACCTCGGGGAGTTCGCCTACCGACACAACCGCCGCTGCCAGGAAAGCGACCTCTTTGCCATGCTCCTCGACACCTGCACCAAGGTCCAGACGATGACGTATCCCCAACTCAAAGCGGCTGAGGTACATTGATACTCAGGAACTGGTTTGCCCGTGCTTCCCCGCCAACACACACGGGCAAGCTATCGCTTGCCCATGCCACCCGAGATGCTACACGATTTCGAGGAATGCTCCAGGAAGCGGTTTTGATGGACCTGCGGCAAGCAATTGTCGCCTCGTGTAAGGAATCGTCAGTGGGGCGTGGTGGTCGATTCCAAAACCCGATACATCCAGTATACTTGAGCTAGCGAGACAACCGTTCTCTCTTTTTTCAACAGACCTCGGAGGTTAGATTAGATGAAATCGCAACGAATGGCGTTGGCGCTGTGTGTGCCGCTACTGATAACCGGAACGGCCTTGGCCCAGCAATCCTGGTTCACCGGTGAAGATGAGACCAGCAAGATCGCGTATTTCAAGATCGGCGCCCTGGCCGAAACACCGCAGAACTTCCCGCCGCTGTTCGGCAGCGAGCCGCCACAGGCGCTCAAGGACATGATTGCGCGTCTTAAGGAGGCCCGTGCGGCCAACAACGTCAAAGCCGTCGTGATCGACATGGAGCGGACGGCCCTTGGCTTCGGGCAGCTTGAGGAAATCCACAACGCCCTGCGCACGTTTTCCGCCGTCGATAAAGACGTCTACATCCACGCGGACGTGCTCAGCACGGGCCTGTACGCCCTGGCGACCGGCGCGTCGCACATCAGCCTAGTGCCGACCGGGGACCTCTGGTTGATCGGCTTTTATGGCGAGACGCCATACCTTAAGGGCTTGCTCGACAAGATGGGCGTGATGGCCGACTTCGAGCATTGTGGCGATTACAAGTCCGCCGCGGAAATCCTTACGCGTACCGGCCCCACCCTAGAAGCACAGGAGAACACCGACTGGCTCCTCAACGGTCTCTACGGCGAGCTTGTCGACATGATCGCCGAGAGCCGTGGCCTGACCCCGGACAAGGTCCGCGCGTTGATCGACGACGGACCCTACTCGGCCAAGGAGGCGCTGGCGGCGGGGCTGATCGACTCCGTCATGCACCGCCAGGACTTCATCGGCGACCTCAAGAGACGCTACGGGGACTCCATCGAAATCGACATGGACTACGCCGAGAAGGACATGTTCGGCGACATCCCCGATGACCCTTTCATGGCCATGATGCAGGTCTTCCAGAAGCTGTTTAACCCCGAGGGCAAGACCTTCACCGAGCCCAGTGTCGCCATCGTCTACGTCGAGGGCATGATCCAGACGGGATCGGCGGAGTTCAGCCCGTTCGGCGGAACCAGCTCGGGGGCTTTCAGCACGACGATCCGCCGCGCGCTGGACAAGGCCCGCACGGACAATTCCGTCAAGGCCGTCGTAATGCGCGTCGATTCGCCCGGCGGATCGGCGCTGGCATCGGAAATCATCCACGACGCCGCCCAGCGTGTCGGGCTCAGTAAGCCACTTGTCATTTCAATGGGTAATGTCGCCGCCAGCGGTGGGTACTACGTCTCCTGCGGCGCCGACGCCATCTTCGCCGACAAGACGACCATCACCGCGTCCATCGGCGTGGTCGGCGGCAAGCTGGTGACCACCGATGGATGGGACAAGTTGGGCATCAACTGGAAGGCGAACCAGCGAGGGGCCATGGCCGGCATGATGAGTTCCTCATCGACCTTCAGCGAGAAAGAGCGGGCCAAGTTTCGGCATTACATGGATACCGTCTACGATGTGTTCAAAGAGCACGTGACCAAGGGGCGCGGCAAGAAGCTTACCAAGCCGATCGACGAACTGGCCGGCGGTCGCGTCTTCACCGGTAGTCAGGCCCTCGAGATCGGCCTGATCGACAAACTCGGCGGGCTCGATGACGCGATCAAGTGCGCCGCCAAGAAGGCGAAGCTTGGCGAGTATGAAATCCGCGTCATTCCCGAGCCGCCGACCATCTTCGACATGTTCTCCGGCGGGCCGCAGGGAGAGGAATACACGACCACGCTCCTGCCGAGGACCGCGGGATTGAGCGGGTCGCCGCTGGTTCAGGCGATCTTGCCGGCACTCTCCAGGGTGGACCCCCAACGCGCGGACGCGATCATGCAGGCCTTGCTGTGTGTCGACATCGTGCAGAGTGAAGGCGTGGCTGCGGTCATGCCGGCGCTGCTCATAGTCCACTAATCCGAGCCCCAAGCGCCAGCGCGGGGCCAACCACCGCTCGCTTGCGCTCCCGACTCGGAAAAGCGATAGGTAGTCGCGCACGGTCGTTTAGAGATAAACCATCTTGGTCCGCTTTGGTGAACGTCCCGTTCCGTTGACGTGAGCAGCACACCTCCATGTACAAGCTTTGTCCGTTCTGCGTACTCAAAGGCCACACAATGATCGGACGGCGCGGGTTCGTCAAAGGCGAAACCGACCGGTCGCCCCCGGGTGCATGACAGAATCGGCGGGGCTTATCAGAGCCCCAAGCGTTGAATGCGTGATGGTCTCCGCTAAGTGTGGCACCGGCTTCCAGCCGGTGAAAACACGGGCTCAAAGCTCGTGCCACACATTCGATGCCACCGGGATCAGGCGCCGCCGAAAGTGTCATGCACCCGGTGTGGAGCGTCTTACACGCCGGGCTTGACCAGAGCCGGGTAGCTGAGTAGCCTTCTGGGTAGGGCAGGTCGATGACCTGCCTTCCCCATCGGGATAGCGGGGAGTGTGATCTGGATGCGCGGGAGATGGTAAAGGCAGGTGAATCACCTGCCCTATGTCCCTCGAGCATCCCCTCACTTCACGGTACCCGAGCGGGATATGGACCATCAGTTGGAGCTAGCCGGTTGTCCGGCTGAGGACTTTTTTTGTTAAAGTCCCCACAATAACTGGCAAACTAGCCCCAATCAGACGATGAATAGACAAACCGCAGTGCCAAACTCCGGCCCGACGCGGTCCGCCCTGCCACATCGTTCCTGCCGCGTCGTGCCAAGAGATAGTCGATTCTTGACTTGTTTAGGAGGCATGGTGCTATGATTCTCATCTACTGGCTCATCGACTTGTTAGAAGGATTCGTGCCGTTTATCGCGATTGGCATGGAAGGCTGAGGGGGTCAACCGTGATCATCTATCCCCTCTCCTCCACGGAAGAGAGAACGATCCGGTGGGCCTCGCGAATCGTCCCGGTCGTCGCGGTGGGCGTGATCCTGCTTCTGGGCGCAATTTCCTTCGCGTCAACGACGTAGGGTTGCCGTTTCAACCGAGGCTACCGCGCAGCGGTCGATCGCGCGCCTGTTCCGTTCGAGCAGCCGGTGCCGATTGCGGGCGAACTCGATACCGAACGCCCCGGCCATTGGCGGCAGCAGGGACAATCCGACGAATCCCAGGCAAACCGTCGCGTAGTTTGTCGTCGCCACCATGACGAGAAACGACGCCGCGGACAGTCCCAACAGGACGAACCACAAGGCCCGCCGACAACGGGCCTGCGCGAATATCGGGTAAGCGGCGAGGCTGATCGGCAGCAAACAGCCGACCGTGGCCAGGACCAGCGCGAACAGCAGCGCGGTAGTGGGCAGCAGCACGACCAAACGCACATAACGCCTGGTCAGCAAACCCGCGATAGCATCGGCAAGCAGATAACACCCCGGCACGTCCTTGATAATCAACGAATCGTACTTCACCCGATGTCGGTCCGCCGAGAAGCCAAAGCGCGCGGTGCGGAGATCACCGATGATGAGCAATCGGTCCCGCACCAATGCCCGCAGTTGGTCGTCCGAACACGAGAGGAGACGCTCATAACGAGTGGTCTGCCGCTGCCAACAATCCAGCGAGGCCAACTCGAACTTGCGGCACGCGAGCAGATCCCCTACTCGGATCCCATGCTGACTGTGCTTGGCGTGGAAAACCCTGTCGAGCTCGATCCGATCTTGCCCGCGCAGATACGCTCCCGGATGAATCCGGTAGTGCAGGTCGATCCAGCGATTTTGCTGGTCCCATTCAAGCTCCAGGAAGGCTTGAGGGTGAAGCATGGCCGCCAGGATCGCCAGGGCCAAGCTCGGCACCACGGTCTGCGGCGTGCGCTTATTGGCAAGGACGAACTCACCCGGACGTTCGACCATATCGCGCGCCCAGATCGCGCCGTGACGTACGCGGTCGGCCAACTGCGCCAGGATGTCGGGACTAAGGTCGGGCGTACCATCGTCGTGGTAGGCCAGCGAGGCAAGGATGACCGGCACGCCGGATTCTTCGATCTCTTTGACACCGGCAACGAAGTCCGCATCCTGTTTCGTCGGCCTGCGAAAGAAGTAATCCCAGACCACCGCCTTCGGGCGCGCCGCAGCCAGTCGACGCATGAGGTGTCCGTGAATGCCGCGCCAAGTCCGAGTATCGGCCGTTACGCCCTCGATCCGACCATTGGCCGCGAAGTCCACGACCTGATCGATCGTGCCGTCGAACAACCCGACAATGAGGATGTTCTCGCGTACCTGCCCAGGCGCGAATAGCGCCGCGGAGAGGTCCTCCTGCCCTTCATAAGGATACCCGGTCTCGAGCCACCCGACGTTTGACAGAAGTACCGTGAGCCAGCGCGTCACCGCCCCCACACCGATAAGCCCCACGGAGAACATCCAACGTGTCCGGGTCGCCCCCCCAACGGCGAGGCGTTTCAACCGGTGGAAAACGCTGAGGGGTTTCGTCTTGATCCGCTGACCCTGGCAGTATCGCCGCAGGTCATCGGCCAGCTTCTGTACAGATCCTACTCGGCAATCAGGTTCCCAAGCCAGACACCGCTCCAGAAGAATCTCGAGATCTCGTCCGCGTGGGATGTGCGCGAGTCTCGGGCGCCGAGGCAGCTCTTTGCGAATGCGTTCCAGCAGCGCCTCGGGGGCTGGCCTCTCCCTGGTGGACTCGCGCGAATAGGGGTAACCGCCATCGGTAACAGTCTCGTACAACCTCACCCCCAACGCCCAGATGTCGCCTTGTTCCTGGACGGGCCCGGCGACTCCTCCCCACGCCTGTTCCGGGGACATTTACTTGAGGGTTCCAATGATGTCGCCGACATGCGTGATGGTCTGACGACTCCAACTGCTCCAATTCTCCGTTTCGACGGCACAGATGCCGAAGTCGAGAATGTGCGGCTGTCCGTCGGAAGTCACCAGTATGTTGCTTGGTTTAAGGTCGCGATGGCCGACCCCGCACGTATGGGCGTCGGCGACGGCGACACAAACGCGCCTGAAAACGGTCAGCTTCTCGCCCAGGTCAGAGCAAGACGAGGTGAGATACTCATCAAGATGAACCCCCTCCACGAGATCCATGATGTAGTACCTCGTTCCGTCGATCGCGCCAGACTCAAGGCACTTCACAATCCACGGCGACTCTATCTTCTTCTGAACGGCTATCTCGCGATCGAAGCGGCTCTCCTCCAAGTCGCCAGCCGGGCTAAGAACCTTCAGGGCAACGATCCGTGGTTCGTCTCTGATCCACCAAGCCTTGTAAACGACCCCAAAGCGTCCGTGACCGATCTCCTTGACGACATGACAATTCGGGATGTTTACCGCCGCCTTGGATCCAGCACGCTTGAGGTATCGGTTCAGGCAAGCTTTGCACCCGGCCAGGTGCCGCTCGAGAGTCGTGGGGTCTTGGGGTGCGCGATCCTTCTGCGCCTATGCCGCACGCTTGGCCGGGTGCGGCCAATAGACTT
>JAUWNF010000347.1 GCA_030612785.1 Phycisphaerales bacterium | reverse complement strand
GCTCTCCCAATTCACCATCGGCAGAACCGTTATCGCAACCATCCTGGTTGTGTGTCTTTGGCTGTTCCCGCCGCTCATCGACCATGCCCGGGTCCTGCTCACTCACGGGCCGGAACACGTGAAGATCGAGCATTACAGCTTCCTGCTGGGCTGTTCACCGATCTCTACCATCATCAACGGCTGTAAGAACCCCACGTATACGGCCTGGCTGGGCCTAGCCTTCCAAGCCGCCGTCGCCCTGCTCGCCACTCTGCTGGGCAACCGGGCGGAACGTATTTTGATCCACAAGCGCGCCCGCCTGCACGCTGAGGAATCCCAAACCGCGGCGTTGCGCCCCGAAGCGTAGCGGCCTGCGTCTCGCAGCCCGAACGGCCGACGGTGACACCGACCGCTACAAACTCGTAGCGCCACCCCTTGTGGGTGACGTGGGACACCATCGAACTGTTGTAACGAACCGCGAACGGCCGATATCAGAGACGAAGTACGTGTTTAGCGTGATGTTGAGGGTGGCACAGTCCAGTCCGCAGGGTGGTGACCGATGAAACATCCGTTCCTGATCGGCGAGCAGCTCTACCTTCGCGGCCTCGAGCGCGAGGACCTGACCGGGGATTACTTCCAGTGGCTTAACGACCCCGAGGTGACCCGTCACCTCGAGAGCGGTCGCTTCCCCAACACGCTTGAGGCCATGGAAGACTACTACCAGGCCAAGGCTAGTAGCTCGTCCGACGCGATGTTCATGATCGTGCTGAAGGAGAAGGATCGCTCCATCGGTACAATCAAGCTCGGCGCGATCAACTGGCTGCACCGCTACGCCGAATACGGAATCATGCTCGGCGCGAAGGACGTCTGGGGCCGGGGATACGGAACCGAGGCCGGGCGCCTTTTGCTAGACTATGGCTTTCGGCGTCTGAACCTGCGCAAGGTGATCCTCGGGGTGGTGGCGAATCACGAAGCCGCCGTCCGTTCGTACCAGCGCTTGGGCTTTCGCGAGGAAGGGCGCCTGACCGATCTGCTCCATGTGGACGGGCACTATTGGGACAAGCTGCTCATGAGCGTTAGTCGCGAGCAGTTCTACGCCCTTCACCAAGACCTCCAGTAGGTTCTGCTCCGCGGGCGTACGTGTCTAGCGTCTTAGCCCCGGAGATCTTGACACATGCCAGTACCTGCGGGGGGCAAGCCGGAGAAGGTGGTCCGCTTGCGGATTCTCGATTTGGAACTCAACTCGCCCCTCCGATAACTCGATCAATCCGATAATGAGGCTCCGGACAAGCTGCGGGTGAGTCATGCCGGCGGCGTGCGTCGCTTTGCGCATACTCGCTCCGCCACCGGTCTGTCCGTTCAGCCAATGGGGTGACGCAGAATGAGGGTGGACGCATATCTGGTCTGTCCCCACTATGGCCAACCGTACGGCCAGGGCGGGCAACGCATCAAGCATGGCGGGGCACCGCTGGGGATGGCCTGCATCAACGGAATGATCAAGTCCAAAGGCTACCGCACGCGCTTCATCGATCTGGATTTTTCCGACTTGAGCGAAGCGGAACTGATCGAGCAAGTCGTGACGGATCGGCCTCGCATCGTCGGTCTCACCGCCGTCACCACACAGATCATGTCCGCCGTGCGCATCGCCCAAGCCATTAAACTGGCCGCCCCGGAGGTTACCACCGTACTCGGTGGACCTCATCCCTCGGCGCTGCCCGAATTGACCGCGTTCTATCCGGGTGTGGACCTGGTCATCTCCGGCGAGGGAGAATTGCCCGTGCTGGACTTGCTGGAAGGCCGCCCCTACGACGAGATTCCGGGGTTGACCTGGACCGACAACGGCGTCGTGCGCAGCAATCCGCGGGGACCGCTAATCGCCGACCTGGACGCCATGCCGCTTCCGGATTACGCAGGCCTGAACGTCCAGCTCTACGGCCTTATCCTGCAGCATGACACCTTTAACGGCCCCATCATGCCGGTCATGGGTGGGCGGGGCTGCCCATATCGTTGTACATTCTGCGCCTCCAAAGTGGTAGCCCGGCGCAACTGCCGTTTCCTCTCACCGGCGCGCTTTGTAGATCACATCGAAGACCTCGTCGATCGCCACGGGATACGAGACTTCTCGTTCAGCGACGAGACCTTCGTGCTCAATAAGAGGCGCGTGCAGGAGATCTGCGACGAAATACAGCGGCGTCAATTGGACATCCGCTGGGCCTGCCTGACGCGGGTCAACACGGTCGACGTGCAGATCCTGCAAACTATGAAACAGGCCGGCTGCCGCCTGATCGAAACCGGGATCGAGTCGGGCGACCAGGACATCCTGGACCGTATCGGCAAAGGCATCAAGAAAGCGCAGGTTCGCGAGGCGTGCGAGATAATCACTCAAACGGGGATTCGTGTGAACGGCTGTTTTATCCTCGGTCTTCCGTACGAAACGCCTGAAACGGTGCGCCGCACGATCGACTTCGCGAAGGAGCTACCGCTGACCTACGCCCAGTTTGCGATGCTCGTCCCCTTGCCGGGCAGCGCGGTCTGGGAAACCGCACTGGACGGCGAAGTCGTGCGCATGCACGCCAGCACCTGGGACGATTTCAGCCGCTACACTTATCCCATGGTGGAGAGTGACGCCCTCAGTCGTGAGCAGCTCCACACCCTGCACCGCAAGGCCCTGCGTGAGTTCTACTACCGCCCGAAGCGGGTGGCCAAGTGGCTGCTGACCATCAACTCACGGAAGAAGCTCAAGAGCCTGCGGGACATGGTGGTCGCTTTCGCGCAGGTCACCAGGGCCAAGCGGCGCCCGGGCAACGCTCAGCAGGTCCCACGGGTCACCCACGCGAATGTGGAGCGTTTGATTGGGTCCCTGGGGCAGGCTGGCCGCCAACCCGTACCCGGTCGGCACACGCAATCCGCCACGCCTTACGCAAGGAATCATGAGCACGTTGCGTGTGAGAGCGCCTGGCCGGCGTTGGTTTCGTAGGCGCGCTGCAGGCGGTGTGCGCCGTGGTCCGGAGTGGGCTTTGCGGGATCAGACGGTTCCATGTTGTTCAACAGCATCGCGTTCGCATGTTTTCTGCCGCTGATGCTCGCCCTCTACTGGAGTCTGCGGGGGTCTCCCCGTCGGTGGGCGCTGCTCCTCGGGAGCTATTTTTTTTACTCCTGGTGGGACTGGCGGTTCACCAGTCTGCTGCTCATCAGCACGTTCGTGGATTACTCGTGCGGGCGGGCGCTGGAGCGCCGGGTCGGTCGGACCGGTCGCAAGCGCTTCCTCATAATCAGCATTTGCACCAACCTGGGCATCCTCGCGACCTTTAAGTACTTCAACTTCTTCCGCGATTCCGCCGCCGCGCTGTTCGGGATTCTCGGGATGGGCGCCGACCTGCCCACGCTCGACCTCATCCTGCCGCTCGGCATATCGTTCTACACCTTCCAGACGATGTCCTACACCATTGACGTCTACCGCGGCGCTGCCGCGGAGCGGAGCCTGCGGGACTTCGCCATCTTCGTGGCCTGTTTCCCACAACTGGTGGCCGGCCCGATCATGCGGGCGCGCGTCTTCCTCCCACAACTCAAGGCCGAGCAGCGCTTCGCGGACGCGGACATGGCCGCCGGCGTATACCGGCTGTTTCGCGGCCTGTTCAAGAAGATGGTCGTGGCGGACACGCTGGCGATCTACGTCGACGCGGTCTTCGCCGCTCCCCAAGGCTACACCGGCGTGTCGGCGTGGATCGCGCTGTATGCTTACGCGTTCCAGATATACATGGACTTCTCCGGCTACACGGACATCGCGTTGGGCGTCGGGCGGATGCTGGGGCTCCGGCTGATGGAGAACTTCGACCGCCCCTACCTGGCGGACTCGCCGCGCGACTTCTGGAGAAGGTGGCACATCTCGCTGTCCTCCTGGCTTCGAGACTACCTCTACATTCCCTTGGGAGGGTCCCGGCACGGGCGCTGGCGCACGCTTCGCAATCTCTTTATCACGATGACGCTCGGTGGTCTGTGGCACGGAGCAGCCTGGACCTTCGTCGCTTGGGGCATGTTTCACGGCGCCCTGCTCGCTGCGGAACGGGTGGGGAGCGAGGTCCTCCGGCGCGTCACCGGCAGAGCGGGGCTGTCCGTGCCCCGTATCCTGAAAGTGCTCCTGATGTTCCACTTGGTGTGCCTTGGATGGCTGCTGTTCCGCGCGCCGAGCTGGGATGTGGTTGAGGTCATGTGGGGCAACCTGTTCGACTTCTCCGGAAACGTGCAAGGATTACGCTTCGGGCTGCTCGTCCTGGTCTGCGCCGTGGCGCACGTGCTTCCGGCGCCCGGCGCCTTCCCGAAGCGTTTCGTGCAGTGCCCCCCACTGGCGCGTGGGGCGCTGGCGGCTTTGTGCCTGTGGGCGGCGATTCTGCTGACGCCGCAAGCGAGACCGTTCATTTACTTTCAGTTTTAGGCGCGTTCCAGAATGTCCCTGCGACACTTCATTACCTGTCCGAAGAAGCGCGACGCCTGGTGGATGGCCGTCGGGTTCGTGGTCGTCTTCGCCGCAGGGGATCGGCTGCTGCATCGCGTTCGCCTGCCTCGGGTCTACGG
>JAUWNF010000343.1 GCA_030612785.1 Phycisphaerales bacterium | reverse complement strand
CGGCGGACCGAGCCGCTGATCTGGCGTTGCTGGAAGACGGCTTGGCCTCCCTGGAAGTCAACCTCGCCGGTGACAGATCATCAGTATGGGACACGGAGGAGTCGGAACTGGAGGAGTTGGCTGACGAACTCGAGACGTTGTTAACCGAGATGGGATAGGATTCACTACCAGCAACGACGCCGAATGGCGTGGGGAGTTAGCCGGCCATGTTCACCAAAACGATGTGCGGTAGCGCAATGGGATGGTTGTTAGCCCTGGGTTTGTGGTTGCCCTCTCCCGGCTTCGGTGCGGGGGAAGAGACCCCTGCGGTCGAACCGCCGCCCGTCGAGAGCAACGAGGAAGCGCCGGGCCAGCGCTTGCCGGAGGCCGGTCGTCTGCCGCAACCGATGGCGGGCGGTCCGGGTCCGGAAGAGCCCGGGCGCTTCGAGGGGCAGCGTCCGCGTGAGCGTCGGCTGTTCGGGCAGCGTCACCCCCGCCCGACTTACGAGAGCATGCCGGAAGAGGTGCGTTTGCAACTGGAGGACTTCATGCGGAAGCACTTCCCGGAGTTGTTCGAGGAATTGCAGCGCTTGGATCCCGAGGCTCCGGAAGTCTTTCTCCGCAAGGTGAACCGCCTTTTGCCGCAGATGCTGCAACTGATGCGGCTGGAGCACGAAGATCCCGAGACGTTTCGGCTCCGGATCGAGGAGGTGCGCATTTCGACGCAGATTCGGGCGCTGGCCCGCCCCATAAGACGCGGACGTAATGCGGATCGTAAGGAGGCGCTGGTGGCCGAACTGCGTCAATTCCTCGAGCGGCGCTTCGATCTGCGGCTGGAAATGCACCGGATCGAAGTGGAACGTCTCGAACACCGCCTTGCCGAAGCCCGCGAGCACATCGACCGACTTGCGGCGGACAAGGACCAGATCATCGCCGAGGAACTCGAAGACACCCTGACGCCACAGCGCTGGGGTCGGGATCGACGGGGTCGAGTCCACGACCAGCCGGGGCGGCCGACTCACGAGTAATCGGTATCCGCGCGGCGCGCGTTCGCTGCCTTATCAGTGTGCACCTACGTGGGGACGAACGCCGACACGCACCGACTCGGTGCGATCGATGATCGCGATCACGACCAGATCGTACACTTTCCCCGATCGGCCCCTCACCGGTATGCCCTGGCCCGCTCTGAGATCACGCGCCTTTTTGACCCGCTTGGACCCCAGGTAGACGTCGAGATCGGCGTCCTCGGGATCGCCGTCGGTGTCCTTGAGCTTCACGTGAATGTCATCAACCGTATGCGTTTTTCGCGGAAAGCGGTCGTCTTTCACACTGAGGACCGCGGTCATCAGGTAGTCTTGCCCCTCTTTCGGGACAGGCTTTTCCGCTTTCCGCGTCTCTTGCGCACCCACCGAACTGCGGGGTTGGGGGAGTTGCTCGAGCGTGGCACGCGCCGCACCGGCACCGGCGTTATCGGACCGGGGCGGCGCTTCGTGCCGTGCTTCGGCGACGGCCTGGTGGGGTTCGCGATGCGGACTCTCGCTCGCTTCCGCGGCATCGCCGGTTCGCACAGCGGGCCCCGCCCGGTGCTCGTCGGCGACCTGAACCGAGGCGTGGCGTCTTGGTGAAGTGGCGGACGCAACCGCCAATCCCTTACCGCCAAGTGCCATCCACGCGGTCTTGGCCGGGGCGATCGCGGTCGCGTGGTGCTGTTCCAGCATCTTGATCAGCCGGGCGATCGCGCTGTCGTCGGGGGTGATGCTTAATGCGCGCATGTACAGTTTCCAGGCGTCGGCATGATTGCCCGCATCGGCGGCGCGGGCGGCCTCACGCTGGTAGTGCCGGGCGGCGGGGGGGGCGACGCGCGCCAGCGCAGTCCGCACCGCTCCGCTGGACGGTCGCAGCTTGGCCTCGTCGCAGTAGTAGTCGTAGGCGACGTGGTAGCGTCCCTGTCGCTCGGCCCGCTCGCCCAGGCGCATATTCGTGGTGGTTGCGCAACCGACCAGCAGAAACCAGGGTAATGCCGCCGCGCACAGAAGGCCTACGCGTGTCGGACTCCCGGCACTGCCACCCTTCCGCCCACGTTGAAAGCACTTCACGGGAATTGGTCTCGTTCAAACCGTATTGCCACGCAGCCTGTCACCATTTGGCGTGGGGATTCTAACCGATTCCGTCTCATTTGCCGAGTCTGTTGACCCTGACATCCCCCCCGCGGTAAAGTTGTGTCCCGAGGCCGGACTGGCGGCCGGGCGATACGCGAACCACGAGACCCCTGAAATGTTCGATACTCTCAGCGAGCGGTTCAACAGCGTCTTTCGGAACCTGCGCGGCGTCGGACGGATTACCGAGGAGAACGTTGCCGAGGCGATGCGCGAGGTGCGGACCGCCCTGCTCGAGGCGGACGTACACATCGAGGTGGCCAAGGCCTTCTGCGCCGAGGTCCACGAAAAGGCCATCGGCGCCGAGGTCGTCAAGACGCTCAAGCCCGATCAGCTTATGGTCAAGATCGTCCACGACGAGCTGGTGACGCTGATGGGTCCGGTCGATCCGCGCATCCCGTTCGTCACGCCGGGGCCTACCGTGCTGCTGCTCGCCGGACTACAGGGTTCCGGGAAGACCACCACCTGCGGGAAGCTGGCCAAGATGATCATGGAAAAGGCCAAGCGTCCGTTGCTGGTGGCCGCCGACTTGAAGCGCCCCGCGGCGATCGATCAACTCGAAGTCATCGGCGAACAGGTGGGGGCGCCGGTCTACACCGAGCGCGGGCACTCTAATGTCGTCAAGGTCTGCCGTAACGGGATCAACCAGGCCCGCAAGACCGACCGCGACGTGGTGATCCTGGATACCGCCGGTCGGCTGGCGATCGATGAGGAGATGATGTCGGAAGTGGCCAAGGTCGCCCAGGTGACCACGCCGCATCAGATCTACCTGGTGCTCGACGCCATGACCGGGCAGGACGCGGTGGCCACCGCCAAGGCTTTCAACCAGCGTCTCGAGCTGGACGGGCTGATCCTCACCAAGTTCGACAGCGACACACGCGGCGGGGCTGCCCTGTCGGCCAAGAGAATCACCGGCAAGCCCATCAAGTTCATGGGCGTCGGCGAGAAGATGGATGCCCTCGAACCATTCCATCCCGACCGCATCGCCGGGCGCATCCTGGGCATGGGCGACATGCTCAGCCTCATCGAGCAGGCCCAAAAGGCGTTCGATAAGGAGGAGGCCGCCAAGCTCGAAGCCAAGATGGCCAAGGGACGCATGAGCCTGGACGATTTCCTCGGGCACCTGCGCAAGATGAAGAAGATGGGGTCCATGAAGGACCTGCTGAAAAAGATCCCCGGTCTCGGCAGTCAGGTCGACGACATGGAGATCGACGACGGTGAGCTGGGCCAGTTCGAGGCCATCATCCTCTCGATGAACAAGAGGGAGCGGCGCGACCCGAGCATCCTCGACGCCTCGCGACGGCGGCGTATCGCCCGCGGGAGCGGGTCCGACCCGCAAGACGTCAGCGGGTTGGTAAAGTCGTTCAACCAGATGCGCGACGCGATGAAGGCCATGTCCGGCATGTCGATGATGCAGCGGATGAAGTTCGGCACCCAGCTTTCGCAGATGGCCGCCGGCGGCGAGGCCATGCCGAAGTTCAAATCCTCCACTAAGGCCCGCCAGCGCCCCGCGTCCAAGAAGGACCGCCGTAAACAACGCAAACGCCGCCGGTGAAAGAGGGATCGGGAGTCTTTAATGATGGGTAATCTTCCCTCTCGGCGCGAAGCTCTGGAGCACGTGTTAAAAATTCCCGGCCCCTTTCTCCCATCATTTGCTTGCCTTGCCGCGATGGGCGGATGTATCTCCCGGGCGTTGCCGCGCGAGGTCACGTGGTAGAGGGCGCCAGGAAACTCGATTCGCAACGGCCGGGCCATGACCCCATCCTACCCCAGCCCGACAGCCTTCGTCAACCACTAATGACTAATGAAGCTCTGACCCCAGATCTTTTGGAGCGGGCGAGGCGCATCGGCCAGTCGCCGCCGCTCATGATATCGAGAAGAACATCCTGACAACTCTTCTATGACATCTCTTCTACCCATGACACCTTTTCTGCCCCCTATCTTTTCGCGTTCACCTGCCCGTTTGACGACCGTTCCTCAAAGGCTGTGCCACACTCTGGACACCTCGGTTCTGGCAAATTCCGGAGATCATAGCCACAGTGTTGGCAAAGCCCTTTCTCTTGAGCCGCTCGACGTCGACGAAGTCGGCGAGCAAATAAGCAGTACCCAACCACCGCTCCAAGTGCTGGTAAGCCAAAACCTAGCTGCCAGAAATGAAGACTAACCGTCTTCCAATATGAAACGGTTCCGATAGCTGAAACAAGAGCTTCAACTACACCAATGATTCCAAACACCAAAGCGTATCTGAGAATAGTACCAGCGGCTTCGGCGAAGTTGTCTTGTGCAACTCCATTCTTAGTCATGGGGAGTCCCGTAGCCCTGATAATCTGCAAAAGAGAAAGAGGAATGGGGTCAGAGCTTCATTAGTCATTAGCGAACTGCCTTGCCCCAATCTCCTCCTATCCAAGCCGGTATTGGGGTTAGAGCCGGTATTGGGGTCAGAGCTTCATTAGTCATTAGT
>JAUWNF010000715.1 GCA_030612785.1 Phycisphaerales bacterium | reverse complement strand
TGAAACGGACGGGGATGAAATGGGATACCGAGAACGCCGCCGCCATGATGAATCTGGTCGCCTTACGGGAGAGCGGACAGTGGCGTGCCTACTGGGACAACCGAAAATGCGCCTGATGCCAAAATCGCTGGCCAGACCCTGGCCGCGTATGCCCCCTTGCACGGGAGCGCCGTTTGGAGTACACGGGCATTATCGGCCCCACGGCCCCACGGCGCGCTGGGTCATCAGCAAGGGGTGCATACCGTGCTCTTCCCCACACAACGCCTGAGACTCCCCGGCGGGGGATGCCCGCTTCGCCGCCGTCGGGGCGGCACTGGCGTGCTGGTGACCGTGGCCGCCACCCTGCTGACCACCATCGCATGTTCCCCTTCCTCGAATCCACCGACCGACCCGAAGGAGGGTTTCATCGCCGTGGTCGGTGCCGGTCAGGACGATCCTCTGTGGCCGGTGTTACGCGGCTCAGCCCTGCGACACCAGGGCGTCATCGGCGAGATACCCCTGCGCGCGGAGGCCCCGCCGATGGTTTCCAGCCATGCCCAGTCGCAGCTCATCCGCAAGCTCCGTGGCGAGGGCATGCGCGGGCTGTGCATCCAGGTCATCGACCCCAAAGCCATTGCCCCTCAGCTCAAGCGCCTCGCCAACGAGGGCACCGCCGTGGTTACCATGATGCACCCCGTCCAGGGCCCGGATTCCCCCGTGCACTGCGGCGTGGACCAGGTACTCGTCGGCCGAGCGCTGGCCGACAGCATCGCGGAGACCCTGGGCGGCAAGGGTACCATCGCCGTGGTTCACGCCAACGCGAGGATGGACTACCTCCGAGAACGCTACGATGCCTTCCGGGCGCGCCTGGAACGCTACCCCCGAATCGTGGTCCTGCGCGAGTTCGACTGCGGGGGCAACGCCCAACGGGCCCAGGAGATGATGCGCCGCTGCATGAAGCGGTTTCCCCGCCTCAACGGGTGGGTGGCGCTCGACAACTGGCCGCTCCGCGGGCTTGACCCGCAGGAGCGCTTGCTCCCCTCGTCGTGCAAACTCGTGACCACCGACCCGAATCCGCAACTCTGGGATCACCTTTCCGCGGGGACCTGTTGGGTCATGATCGCCGCCGACTACGATCAGATTGCCGAACAGGCGGTACTCCAATGCGCAACCGCTCTCGAGGGCAGGATCCCCCGCTGGCGGACCTTCTTTGCCGAACCACGTCCGATTCGCGCGGCAGACCTCTTCGCCTACAAGACCGAGTGGATGCACTGGTGTGCCCGCCAGGCGCCGTTCGGCCCCTGATCGACCCCGCGGAACGGGGGCGGCCAGCCCGATAAGAGGATTGACGTCTGCGGGCTGCCTGTGGTAGTAAACGTCGACGACGAGACGCCAACGGCCACCCGTTGCCCGGGCCCGTAGCTCAGTTGGTTAGAGCAGTCGACTCATAAGCAACAAGTTCACGGCTCGATCCTCCGGCCGCTCGTGGCTGTAAACCATTGAAAACAAAGCGGTTGCAGGAATCAAGCCGTCCCGGCCAAGCGAGCGCTCAATAGATATGGCTTTTTGCGTCGCGGAGCCGACGCCAAAAGCCTATTGGACGGAGCGCGTGGCGGTGGACTCGGTAGAGTCGGCGGTGCGTCGGCTGGGATGAAGCGCATTTCGAGGGTGTATTCGGCTAGGCGACCGCTTGGGGGACGCGGGTGGCGCAGCGGCGTCCGGAGGCGTCTTGCCGATGTGGAAGGA
>JAUWNF010000005.1 GCA_030612785.1 Phycisphaerales bacterium | reverse complement strand
TTTCATTGATCCGCCTGAGGCTCTCGGTGAACTCGGCCCGGTCGCGTTCAACCAGCTTGCCCACCACGATCTTGCCTTCCAGTTCCTCCTCGCTCATGTTTGCGGCCCGCTCCACGGGCACGGAGTTGTCCTTGAAGTACTCCATGAAGGCCAGTCCGTCGCGGAGTCCCACGCGGCGGCCGTAGCTGACCGGGCACTGGGAGATGATCTCGACGAAGGAGAAGCCGGGCTTGCAAAGCACTTCTTTCATGGCGCTTACCAGCCTGCGTCCCTGAAACGTGGTCCAGCGGGCCACGTAGTTGGCTCCCGCGGCGGCTACCAGTTCGGCGATCTTCAAGGGATACTCCGCGTTGTTGTACGGGGTGGTGGTGGTCACCACGCCGAAGGGGGTGGTGGGCGACACTTGCCCACCGGTCATACCGTAGATGTAGTTGTTGACCAGGAAGACGGCCAGCCCCACGTTGCGACGGGCCGCGTGGATCAAGTGGTTGCCGCCGATCCCGGCCAGATCGCCATCGCCCGCGATGACCACCACGGTGCTCTCGGGTCTGATGATCTTCACGCCTTCTGCAAATGCCACCGCTCGGCCATGAGTCGTGTGCAGCGTGTCGCACTTGAGATAAGGGCTGGGAATCCAGGAAGAACACCCGATCCCGGTCACGGAGATGATGTTCGTCGGGTCAATCTTCAGATCGTCTATGGCGTGCACGAAGGCGTTGAGCACCTGCCCGCACCCGCAGCCGGGGCAGTGGGTGGTAGGCAGGATCTCCTGGCGCAAGTACTTGAGCAGTGCGTGCTCCTGTTCCACGATGCTGATGCTCCATTAACAAGAGGGTCCGAGGGTTCAAGGATTCACAATGGCTCGGTGAATCTCCTCCACGGAATGCGGCACGCCGCCAATCTTCGGCACCCTGACCACCGGTACGCTCACGAACCGTTCCACCTCCCGCGCAATCTGGCCCAGGTTCATCTCCGGCACCAGGATTCTCCGCACTTGTCTCCCGACGTCGGCCAGCCTCTCTCCGCAGAACGGCCAGATGGTGATCAGCCTGAAATACCCCACCTTCAGTCCCGCGTGGCGCGCCCGCAGGACGGCACCGAGGGCCGGCCTGGAGGCGACACCGAAGCATACCACAACTGCCTCGGCGTCCTCCATGAAACGCTCTTCGTAGCGAACGATGTTCTGTCGGTTCCTGTCGATCTTATCGTACAACCGCGTGATCAGTCGCTCATGCACGTCCTGTGATACCACGTCGCGCATGCCGTCTTCCTTGTGCGTGGAGCCGGTAATGTGGATGGACTCGCCATTCCCGAACTCCTGCATGGGCTTGATCAACCCGGGCTCGTCAGCGGGGTCGAAACCGCCCCGAGGGAAGAGGCGGATGTCCTCGAGGTCGGGGAGGAGCAGCTTCTCGCGGAGATGCCCGATTTCCCCGTCAGTGAGAAAGATCACGGGATGGCGGTAACGTTCGGACAGGTTGAAGCATTCGATCATTAGATCGAAGCATTCCTGCACCGAGTTGGGGGCCAGGGCGATCATCTCGTGGTCGCCGTGGGTTCCCCAGCGGGCCGCCATCACGTCTCCTTGGGCGGGTTTGGTGGCCTGGCCCGTCGAGGGGCCGGAGCGCTGAACGTCCACCACCACGCATGGGGTCTCGGTCATAATAGCGTAGCCGATGTTCTCCTGCATGAGCGAGAAGCCGGGACCGGATGTCGCGGTCATGGTCTTGGCACCCGCGCGGGCCGCCCCGATCACGGCGGCGATGCTGCCAATCTCGTCTTCGAACTGCACGTAGTACCCCTCCACGTGCGGCAGCTCGCGGGCCATGGTCTCCGCCACCTCCGAGGCCGGCGTTATGGGATAGCCGCCGAAGAACTTGCACCCGGCAAAGAGGGCACCATAAGCAACCGCCTCGTCGCCCAGGGCGAACCGCATCTGGCCGGAAAGCTTGCTCAAGTATTGCCGGGCTCTATCCGTCGCCTTGTCTTTTGGCGGACCGCATGCGTGCAAGTCATGGCTCCGGAGGGGACGTCGTTGCGGGTAGCCGATCCAGCACAAACTCACGGATAGTGGTTGCCGCGTCCAGTGCCTGCCGAGCGGTCTGGTCCGAGGGCCAGAATTCCTCGTCATAGCGAAGCTCGACGGCGTACGGGGTCAGTTCTTGGCCCAGCGTCTTGACGGTCATGAATGACGGATCTACGCGAGCGCACAGTTCGATCAGCTTCTCCAGGTTATGGATGAAAGGGAACTCGATCTCGTGCGCCGTCAGATAGGCCTTGATGCACTTCTCGGCCGCCTGCTGGGCGTGAAAGCACGCCGTATCGAGCGCTTTGCCGGCCGAAAGACACAGACCGGCGCTGGCCAGATCACTCTCCGCCTTGCGAAGCCGACCGCGGACCAGGTCTTCCTTGCTTTTCATATAGCACGGTTCCTTGGCGAACTGCCGTGGTCACAAACGCCTGCGGCACCTCGCTCCATTCTTCCACCTCTTGTGGGCTGTACACCAGAATGTCCATGGGCGCGAGAATGTCGCTCAGCGCCCCGTAGATCGGGGCGGCCCGGCGATGCCGCGGCTGCTCGGAGCGCGCAATGACCAGCAGATCAAGGTCGCTGTCGAGGCATGCGGTTCCGCGCGCTCGACTTCCGAAGAGGATGATCTTTTCCGGCTTGATCAGCGACACGATCCGGCCGACGATCAGCTTGCGCAACTCCTCGTCGATTTGAACCATTCGCCTCGATTCCGCCTTTCGTCGTTCACGCTTCGGCACCGTACTCCGCCAGAAAACGCTTCATCTCCCCAAGTGAGCGCACAAACAGCGTACCCTTGCGTGTGTTTGGCGGCAAGGCCGGGTGGACGAAGTCGCGATGCGTGCTTGCAGGCTTTGCCCATAGTTGGGAGGTGCGCAACCCCGCTCCCTCGAACCCCTGGACCCTTGAATCCTCGAACCTTCGCCCCTTGAACTCTCAAGCGTCAAAAAAGGTCGTACAGTTCATCGTCTCCTCCGCCGGGCAGTTCGCCATACTGCTTCAGGTGCTGCTGAATCAGCTCGCTCTCGCGCTTGGTGTACATACGGTCCTCTTCCCAGAGGAAGTAACGCGCCTCGCCCGGCGATTCGAGCTTCTCCCAAAGCCCCGCCAGAATGTTCTCCGTCCCCTTGATTGTAGTGGGTTTCTTCTCGGAATCGGCCAGGATGTAAACCCCCTCGACCGCCGGCACCTGATCCACGGTCGCACGATTAAACTCCAGCCACCTTTCCGGTGGAAGCTCGGGTTCGGTGATCATCAACCGAATGTCGCACTGGAGGCAGCGCTTGGCCTCGGCGATTGCTTCTTCCGCCGAGTACGTCCCTTCGATCTCTCGAAAGTCAGTGCGGCGCGCCTCTGGAGCGGCGCAGGGGAACGGCACTCGGGAACGGGGTGCAAATCCCTCTTCGCGTCCGATCCAAGCGCTGGGCAGCGGGTGATCGCAGAGTTGGAGGGACAAATCGCCATCTCCACCCCAATGCCGATCGATCCGCTCAGCAGCGGCGTGCCCGGAAGCTACCGCGTCGACGACTGATCCGCCACCGGCAAACCCGCCCGTTATGTCGCCGGCCAGAAAAACGCCTTCTCGCTCGGCAGGGACACTCTCCGGCGAAGCCTGACCAATGGCTAGAATCACCGCGTCAGCATCAACCGTTTTCCGTTGCTCTTCGTCGAATGTTGGGGCGAAGTTTCTCTGCTCGTCGAACACGGCCACACACCGTCGAAACTCGATGCCCCCCACTTTTCCATTTGAGCCCAGGATTGCAGCGGGGGCCCAACTGTAATTGAATTCGATCCCCTCGGCCTCCGCTTGTTCGATCTCATAGGCATGGGCCGGCATTTCCTCACGACTTTCCAGGCAGAACAGGCGCACGGTTCCACCCGATAGCCGAAGTGCGGTCATGGCCACGTCGATGGCTACGTTCCCGCCGCCAACGACGAGGACGTGCCGGCCGAGGTCGAAGGCTTTTCCTGCCTTGACCTCGTTCAGGAATTCCAGTCCCCAGGATACGCCGTCCAGATCGCTTCCTTCGATGGCGATGCGTTTGGAATTGGGCAGACCCACAGCTACAAGCACGGCGTCGAAGCCCTGGTCCAGTAGATCAACCATCGCCGTGCTCGTGGCCAAGCGACACCCGGTCTTGATGTTTACCCCGAGTTTCCGGATGGCGGCTAGATCCTTTTCCAAAACGGCTCGCGGAAGTCGATACTTCGGAATGGAAAGCGCCGGCATGCCGCCGGGCGATTCCGTCGCCTCGAAAACGGTGACGCCGTGACCCTTGAACTTCAAGAAGTAGGCCGCCGCCAGCCCCGCCGGACCAGCGCCGACTACCGCGACTTTCTTACCACTGTTGGGGGGCTTCGGCGCCGCTTTGAATGAGCTTGAGCCCGCACTTTCACGAACACCGCGCGGACTGAAGTCCGCGGCTCCTTGGGCGGCGCCCTCACCAGCACTCAGCGCAAACCTTTTCAGCGCACAGATGGCAATGGGGGCGTCCACCTGGTTGCGACGGCATTCAAACTCGCAGAGATGAAAACAGATATGCCCCAGCACATTAGGAAGAGGCAGCTTCTCCCGGACCAGCGCGGCCGCCCCGCCGAAATCGCCGTCGGCAATTCGCCGTATGTATCCGGGCACATCCACGCCGGCAGGACAGGTATGCACGCAAGGCACCAGCCAGTTCTGTCTGTCGCCCGGCTGCGTGCGCTTGTCCGTCAGGCATCCGGTGGGACACACCTCGATACACGCGCCGCAGAACTTGCACCCGGACTCCGTTAGGGTTGGGGCGACACTACCCACGACCAGGCGGCCGTCATGATGAACGATCCCCAGCGCCTCGACACCGCGCACCTGATTGCAGACTCGCACGCATCTCGCGCAGTCGATACAGAGATTGAAATCGCGGGTAAACAGAGGTTCGCCATTCAGAACGGGCAGTCCCGCCGGCCGATAGCGCGGCGTCTCCTGCTTCACACCCACGTACTCAGCCACTTTGCGCAGCTCACAGTTGTGGAACTGGGGGCAGCAGCGCTCTTCCTTCGGCACATTGGAGGAACAGTCCTCCAGGCTACAGCCTTCTCGCTGGGCGCAGGTCAGACAGGCGTGAGGGTGGCGGACCAGGATCTTCAGCAGATTAGAGCGCCGGAGTTCTTTGAGCGTTTCGCTCTCGGTTTCGATCGACATACCGGCCGCCACCGGCGTATGACAGGCCCTCACCGGCTCGGGTTGCCCTTCAACCTCGACCACGCAGAGACCACAACCTTCCATTGACGATTGACGATTGGGGATTGACGATTGGGGATCGTCAGTGCGTGGTAGCTCATCCTCAGACAATGGTTCATTCGCATAGCACGTGTTGCCACGGAAGACCTGCGAAGCAAGAGGCAAGTCCTTGAAAGGCGGGAGGTCAGGATGGCTACAAAGGGAGGGTATATATATCCCGTTAGCTGCCGCGGCGGCGAGAATCGTGGCGCCTTCTTCTGCCTGGTACGCGCTGCCGTTGAGAGTGATGTTGACCATGACGACCTACATTTGCGGCATCTACCACGAATGAGAGATGGCCAATGCTTTACACGCCTGAACACATAGCAGGGGAGGCCGATTGCGGTCCGGCTTGCAGGGAGCGCAGGTGTACTTGAGTTTCTTGCGGTGCTCCTCACCGACCATGGCTACCGGCTCATCGCGGAGGGGATCGTTGAGATCCTCACCGACGACGAACACATCGTGGGGGCAGGCCGACACGCAGTCTCCGCAACCGTCACACTTGTCGGTATCGATCGCGATGAAGAAATCGCCCGATCCGTTTTTGTATCCGTAGTTGGCTAACATGCCGCCTCCCAGTTCCGCAGCCTCCGGTGGCTTGTTTCGCAGGGTCGAAAGTGTCTGCTCGGCACCCTCGCGGGCACCGAGAAGGGATTCCCACCACCGCAGATTGTCATCCCGGACTCCTCCGCAAATGCCGGGCGTGCTGCCGGTCATTGCTTGGCCGTCTTGCTCACGTCTCGGCCTCTATCGGGAGTCTTTTCAACCACGATACAGCGAAGACGCTTGCACCGGCTACAGTAGCCCAAGGTATAGCTTCTCCCGATAGCTCCGATGCGAATCAGTCCGGCCTCCCCGGCATCGCGCGTCAGACCGCACTTCAAGCACCGGATTCGCCACCCTGGAGCATACCCCATGATGCCAACGCTCCGCTAAGCCTTGCGGCGCTTGGTCTCCAAAACCTGGGCAAATAGCGCTCCACCCAGCGCCCCGGCGATCTGGGAATCGTAGTTGCTCTTCAAGGCCTCTAAGCCCAGTTCCTTCTCGAGGCGCTTGACCACTCCGCTGTTCTTGCCGATGCCCCCGGTAATGGCGAAGTCTTTTTGCACCTCGATCCGTTCGAGTAGGGTCACCACCCGGTGGGCCATGGCGGAACAATAGGCCGCCAGCACCTTGTTCTTAGGCCACCCTTCACGCAACAGCGCTGAGGCCTCCGACTTGGCAAAGACCACGCAGGTACTCGAAACCGGCTCGGGCTCTTCCTCCACCGAAAGGGAGAGTTCACCCACCTCCTCGACGGGAACCGAGAGCAGGTCGGCGAAGACTTCCATTCCGCGCCCGGTGCCCGCGGCACACTTGTCGTTCATCAGGAAAGCTTCGACCTTGCCCCGCTCATCACAGCGGATCGCCTTGCAGTCCTGGCCGCCCATGTCCAATATGGTGCGCACGCTGGGGCCATACATGAAGTTGCCGCCACGCGCGTGACAGGCGATTTCGGTGATGGCCTTGTCCGCAAAGGGCACATTGACCCTGCCATAACCGGTGCCCACCGCGAAGTGAACGTCCTTCAGCGTCAGTCCGGTGCCTTCCATGGCCCAGTTGATGGCTTGGTTAGCGCTTTCCGGACTGTCGAACCCGGTGCGCTGATTGCTGAAGGCATAGAGCTTGCCGTCGACGAGAATAACCGCCTGGGAACTCACCGACCCGATATCCACCCCGGCGCTGATGATGTCGGCATCCTTCCAGTCCATGGTCTCGTCATGCCAGCGGTACTCTTTCCAGCGCCAGAACTCCTTTTTATCACTCAAGGTTCGCGCCTCCTGATTAGCCCAACGTGGTCACGAAACGGGTTCTCACGCAGACGGAATTGAAAATGGAGAATGGAGAATTGAGAATGCAAACCTGGCGGCGCTTTGTTCTCCATTCTCTGTATTGCAAAGGTGTTTTTTCTTGTTTTCTTGACAAGGTTTTCGGGATCCTTTCGGGACCCGCGTGCGGAGGTGTGTTAGCCTCCGGAGGAGGCGGTGGAATAAAGCCCAGGGCGAAGCGCAGCGAGCCCTGGGCAAGCCCACGGGGTGAAGCAAGCCCCCAGCGGGGGCGATGGAAAAACCTTGCGCGAAAACACCTTCCGCCGCCCCTCTGGGGCTTGGCCATGGGCGGTCCGGTGACCCAGGGCTGACGCCCTGGGCTATATTCCTTCGCCCGCTCTGCGGGCTGTTGGCGACGGTCCTTGCCCATGCCACACTTCGTTAAACACGAACGCGTAATGGAGGGGTACCCAGCAATCGTCAATCTCCAATCGTCAATCGTCAATCTCCAAATCCCCTTTGGTTGCGGCCGAGCGGCGAAGCCGCGAGGCTGCTCTAAGTCCTCTGCGCCTCTGCGTGAGGTTCCTTCTCAGTTTACTCCGCGGCGGCCAGGGCCGCGCCAAAGGCACCGATGTACTCGGGGTCTTCCGGAACGTAAACATCCGTCTCCAAACCGCGTTTCATGGCTTCCACAAAGCCCGGGTTCAGGGCCATGCCTCCGATCAGGGCGAAGTCTTTCTCGAAGCCGACTTTCCTGACCATCGAGATTATGCGGCTGGCGACGGCGTCCAACACCGCCCGGGCGATATCCTCGCGTGGGGTTTTAGCATGGATTAAGGTGACCACCTCGGATTCGGCGAAGACCGCACACTGGGCGTTCATCTGCAGCGCCTGCTGGGACTTCAGGGAAAGCGGCCCCAGTTCTTCGAGGGAGACGCCCAGGGCCCGGGCCATGCCTTCGGCAAACGTGCCCGCTCCGGCCGCGCACTTCTCGTTATAGGCGAAGTCGACGACCTTTCCGTGCTCGTTGCAGCGCACCATGCGACCTTCTTCGGCGCCTACGTCAACCACGGAGCGGCACGACTTGAGCAGGCGGACGATTCCCTTGGCCGCGGCGCCTACCTCGGTAATCTCCCGGTCCGTGAAGGCGCAGTCCTTTCGCCCGGTTCCGGTGGCGGTGAATTGATCCACCTTCTCCCTGCTCAGTCCGGCGGCGGCCAGGGCCTCATCCAAAGCCTGTTGGTTGGCGGCGGTGGTGTCCAGGCCGGCGGGAACCAGGGCTTTGGCCAACATTCTGCCATCGTCCGCCAACACAACCTTGATGGTCTTCGCACCAATATCAATGCCGGCTGCAATCATTCTGTTCTAGTCTCCCGTTTCGTTTCCCATGAAGCGTGAAGCGTGAAGCGTGAAGAGTGAAGAGTATCTCGTGAAGCGTATCTCGTTTCGATCTTACGCTTCACGCTTCACGATCAACGCTTCACGCTTTGCCCCCGTTCTTCTTGATGCCCAGAGTTTCCATGAAGGCATCGAAACGGACCTTCACGCGGGCCTCGTCGAACTCGCGCTCGTCGCCCATGTTGCCCTCGAACGCCATCACCGGAAAACCGGCCTCGATCAACCCCAGACGATTCTCCGCGATGCCCACCGAAAGGCCTTCACAGCCGCGGTTGTAGTGCAGCATGATTCCGTCGAGACGCCACTCCTTGGCGATTCTGATCATCATCTCCGTCTTGAGATGAGGGGAGTAAAAATGCTGCCACTCGGGTTTGCTGAGCGTCCAGTCGGCGTACAAACGCAAGGCCTGATCGCGCTCGGTGATCTCAATGCCCTTCTGCATGGGCGTGGTGCGCGGTCCCCACGATCCATCAGGCTTGTCTTCCCAGATCCCGATCAGTCCGAACGTGTACAGCGATCCCACGGAAATCGCCCCAAACTCCTCCATGTAGCGGAAAATGCTCAAGAACCCCCAAGGCGGCTGGGTATCGCTCATCAGGCGACACTGTTCGTTGGGAATGGCGGCGATGCCCTGCTCGATGCGTTCCGTGACCTCGTCGCGGAGTTCCTCATAGAAGTCAGTGGTCGACCGGTCGTGCTTGTTGAGCGTCCCCAGGACGTAGAGCGAATACATGGTCTTTTCTTCAAGAGGGGCCGGAACGTGTTTGTTGAGGGCACAGATTTCCGCCCAGACGGAGGTGCTGCGAAACTCGTTCTTGACCGCCTCGATCAAGAGCCCGTCGTCGTATTTCCGGCCGGTGGTCTTTTCCAGCCACTCGATGCCGTCGTGCATCTGACCGACCAGATAGTCGATCTTGTGCGGAGCCATTTCGTTGTACGGCCCGACGGCGACGTCCATGCTGAAATGGGGGATTCCGCCTTCCAGGTCGCTCACCACCTGGTACCACTTGGCGTGGCTGCAACAGATGTGGTCCTGCCAGATGAAATCGGGTTTGGGAAACGGCCCGCCGAAGGCGTATTCGTTGAGAATCACCGAGCCCCAATAGTTGCGCATATAGGCACACAGGTCGCGGGCGTAGCCGGCCTTTTCGGCGGCCTCGAGGCACCGCAGCGACAGCGCCCGGTCAAAGGCGACACTGGCCGCGTAGGGTTCACTGGTCAGGCTCCACACGTCCTCCCCCAGACCGGAGGGAACGGCGCTGAAGCTCCACGCGCCGCCGGCCCACCTCAGCCCACCCCGTTCATGGGCCTTGGCGTAGTCGTCGTAGTACTTCTGGCGCAGTTCCTTAGCCTTCTTCCAACACTTCAGAGGAGCCGTCTTATACTTCGCTTGGTTCTGCATCGGTACGTATCTCCCGCGCAGGACGCAGCGGGGCCAAGGCCGTGATGTTCAAGCACTTACTATGCTTTCTCTGCGTCCTCTGCGTCTCTGCGTTCAATCCTGCCACCTGAGTCATTCGCCGCGCTCGCACAACAACCGCGTCGGATGAGTAATCCGGGCTAAAACAGCTCGTCTTCCTGCAGCATCTCCAGGAAGGCCTCGACCCTGACTTTGAACTGGCCGATCGGTACAGTAACATCGAATTCCAAGAACAGGGTTTTAATCCCCGCTTCGTTCAAAGCCTTGGTCAAAGCGGGGATGTCAAGTTCGTGGGGATCGCAGAACTTCTGCTGCATGACGATCGCCCCCTGCACATCATAGCTCTTGGCTAACTCCAGCACGTGGGCAACTCTGGTACGGTTTGGCCAATCCTTGGTTGGACAGGGTACCCGCTTGACGTAGCGCTCGGCTATGCGGGGCAGCGGGTCTCCGTCAGGTTCGACGTTGTTCCAGAAATACCGCGTGCCTGTGCAGTGATCGTCGATGACGAAAGTGGCGCCGCACGACTCCACCATGTTGATGAACTCGACGTCGTCGTCCTCACTTCCCAGGATCATCAGCCGCGTGCCGGTCGGGCGAGTCGTTTCCCGCTTGGAGAGTTGAGCCAGCAACCTCTCCAATGCCGCGTTGTGGTCTTGCTTGTCCACCATTTGCGACGAGAGCACCACTTCCATCGCCTCTTCGCCGGTCAGCGGGGGCGAGTCGCCCTTGCGCAATTCGAACACCTTCCACATCAACTGGCGGTTCCGGTTGTAAACGGCGATGGCGTCGTCGATGGCCTGGTCATCGATGCCTTTTCCCAGCCACTTTTCGAGCGACTGCTTGAATACCTCCAGCTCCTTGGTCAGGAAGGGAGTGGCCCGGGGGCTTTGAACGTGGTGGGGCATCGGCAGGTAGTAGCTGTAATCGGTCGGAATATGCTTTTGCCAACTGGTGAAGGACTGGCGGATGTGCAGGCAGGACTGGGCGATCATGATTCCGTCCAGGTAATCGAAACGTCCCTTGAGTCCTTGGGCCAGACAATCCCGGCAGAACGGACAGAACATCGCGAAGATGTGCGGTTCGGTCACGTCCTGCACCTCGTGACTTCCCAGGATGCGCACCGGGAGGATACCGGCAGCGTACATTAGTTCCTCAGGGGCGTAGGTACAGAAATAGCCCATGACCTTGCCGCCGGTCCGCTCCTTCCACTCCTTGGCGTACTGCGCGCGGTTCACCCGCCAGTTGCGGAAGGTCTCGAAGGTCTCCTGGTCAAGCACAGTCTGGTTCGCCATAGTGGCGCCTCCTATTGCCTTTGAATCCGATAGCGGGCCCGCACTGGCACCGTCAATCCGCCCCGGATTGCCGGACGGGCCACAGGAACCGCAAGAGCCGGATGAGCACGGTTCGCCGATCAACTTACGCCCTTCCAAACATGCCCCGTAGGGGCAAATGACAATAGCCCAGCGATTCATCGCTGGGATAAGGTCCTCGGACTGGAACACAGTCCCATAGGGACGACTGAACCGAGGCGCGACATTCATCCGTCCCTACGGGACTCAGATTGTGAGCCGACACCGCATTCCCAGCGATGAATCGCTGGGCTAATATCAAATGTCCCTCCGGGACAAACCCGTCAATCAACGTGTAATGCAGCACTACCGATTCTCTGCCTCCTCAGCGTCATGCGGAAACACGTCACCCACAAGGGGTGACGCTACACCTCCTCTGCCGCATCCACGTCGGCCATTCCGTTCCCCAATGGGTATTCCCACCCCGGAAGCTCGGCCTCCCCACAGGCGTAATCCATCTTGGGGACCCGGGCGCCGCGGTCCAACAGGGCGAGCAGCCCGATGCTGATAAACGGGTTCTTCTTGGGATTGAAGACCTCGCCGGTTTCCGTCGCCAGGGCCTCATCGTCAGCCCCCCGGGCAAGCTGCTGCTTAAATAACGCGCGCGAGTAAGGGGCGTCCTTGGCCATCAGGCGGGCACGCTCGTAGCCCCGGCGGAGCGCCTCCAATTCGTCATCGAAAACGCCGTTACTCAACCCCACTTGATAGGCCCGGTCCGCGGTCAGTCCCTGATCGAAGATTTCGAAGATGACCGAATCGCCCAGACCGAGCCTCTTCAATTCGCCGGCGGCCCCGAAACCGCCCAAGATGGCGAAGTCCAGCTCGGGTTGGTTGTAGGTGCTCTTGGGCTGCCAGTTGGTTTTTCGTTCGAGCGAGTCGAACATGAAGCCTTCCGCGCGCACGTCGTAGCGCAGGTCGAGGAAATAATTGAACTCCGCCCCCCCGCCCCACTTTTCGCCAAAGACCCCGACCGTAGCCACCGGGCTTTTCTGAATCAGGCGGAACAGGCCCATGCCGTTGCGCGTAAACGCCGCCGCCTCCGCCTCGGTCAGGGGCACATACCCTTTTTCACGCTCGAACCAGCCACGGTTGAACTCGCGGGCGTCCGCGCCGAGCATCCGCATGCCGGTCCCGGCGGCGGTGAAAAGAACGGCCCCACAGCGCCCTTCGCGGTGAAGCCGGAGGACCCGGTGGTACGCGTGGGCAAATTGGTCGAGAACGGCACGGTTCCACACGTTCCCACGAAGGGGGTTGTTGAACACGATGCCGGCGACGCGGCCACGCGACGAGGGCTCGCAGAACCTCAGGTCGAGATAGCAACCGCGATATCCGCCCGTATCCAGGTCCAACTCGGCGACCGGAGTGCGGAAGTAGGTGCCATAACCCAAGAGCCGCGTAAGGTTTCGTTTCTTCATCTCGTGCAACAGGCACGGCCGGCCCTTTCGCGGACCGGTTTCGCCGTCAACGTCCAGCATTCCGACCATGCACGGATCGTCAGCGTTCTCGTCCCGAGCCCGGCGGACCAACTCCAGCAGGCCGTTGATGGTCAGGTGGGCAATGAGCGAATCAATCACCTCGATGAGCCCCACCTTGTAGCGCAGCCCGGCCCGGGTCGAGATATTGATCTGCCCCGGAGTGGCAATCCGATCCTGAACCATATCCAAAGCATAGAGACAAATCGGCAAGGCATACCGTCGAAACGCCCGCCCGCCGGCGTCGTCGGCACAGGCAACGTGGACCAGTGATTCGGCGCTTTTGATCTTGCCCGCGCGGCGATCGCGCTCCGTAGCCTCGTAGTACGACCAGAATTCCTTGCGGGAGATCTCCCCGATCGGCACGTACTTGCCGGTGGCGGGATCGAGCACGCTCTCGGCTTTCGGGCGAGCGCCGTCACTCCAGGCGTAGAACCCTTTGCGCACCGGCGAGTTGACCCCGGTGAAGCCGTCCTTCTCCAGCCGGGCGATCCAGTCGGGATAGTGCTTGCCCTCGCGGTTGTACAGACTGCGCAGGCGATCGGTTTCGGGCAACGCCTGCCCCAGGTGCCGCGACGATTCGGTGTAGGGCATGTGGCCGGTCTGGTCGAGCACGCTGAAGGGATTGGCGGTGAACAGCTCCCATAGCCCCCCGAGCTGAACGATGTCTTCACCGGTCTGCACATCCCAGGAGATGACGGCCGCCATGGCCTGGAAGAGCGGATCGGTAATGTAGCCGTGATGGTCGATCGGCAGAGCAATGACCGTTTTTTCGAGGATCTGATCCGCGAAGACGACGCCGAACGCAAACGTGTCGTTGGAGGCGTACTTGCCCTTCATCACGTCGATGAGCCGATTGGCTTCAAACGGGAAGTAACCGTGCACGGTCAGAAACTTCTCGCGGAAGGCCTCGGACTTGAAGAGTACGGCAAGTTCGCCGGTAGTGTGCGAGGAGGTATTCGAGAAGATCGCCGCGATGCGTTCCGGGTCGATGGCCTTTTCGATTGTCTCGAAGATCTTGGCCTTGACGTCGCTGCGCTCGGTGGCGACTTCCCAGATAATGTCCGCAGCCTTGATGTCTGCGTACTTCTGCGTGTACTTCGTGCGCGCCTTCAGCGCCTTCGCGTCTTCCTCGCGAATTTGTGAACCCTTGACCTGTTGTTGCCACAGGTCGTCGAGCTTCGTCTTGGCCCGCTCCAGGGCTTCGGCCTGCACGTCTAAGAGAATGACGTCATAATCAGTCTTCTTCAGCAGATCGATGGCGATGCCCAGGCCCATCGTGCCCGCGCCGATGACCGCCACGCAACGAACCTCATTGACGCGCTGCACCGCCGGTTCGATCGACCGGTCGCCAAATGAAAACGCACGTTTCATACCATCTCATCCTCTCGTGTGCGGTTCCGGCGTCCTGCCGGTGCCACGTTTCAGTCCGAGCCCGAAGCGCCAGCGACGGGTCTATGTGCCCCGCGCTGGCGCTTGGGGCTCGGATAGCCGTCTTATGTCTTCTCCGTATCGCGGAGGATCACCGCGGCACCCTGGCCGCCGCCGATGCAGGCGGAGGCGCACCCGTAGCGTACGTCGCGCCGCTCCATTTCGTACATCAAATCGACCAGCAAGCGCAGCCCGGTGGCTGCCAGCGGGTGACCAATGGCCACCGCACCGCCGTTGACATTGGTGATCTCGCGATCGAGTTTAAGTTCCTTCTCAACACCGAGATACTGGGCGGCAAAGGCCTCGTTGATTTCAAAAAGCCCAACGTCTTTTTGCGCGAGCCCGGCGCGGGCCAGCGCCTGCTGGACGGCCGGGACGGGGCCACGCCCCATCACCTGCGGATCGACGCCGGCGACCCCGTAGCCCGCAATCTCGTAGCGCGTGGGCAAACCGCGCTCTTCCGCTATCGCCCGATCGACGACCACCACTGCCGCGGCGCCGTCGCTGATCTCGCTGGCGTTACCGGGAGACACCAGACCGTGGGGCGTGAAGCCCGGCAGTTTGGCAAGCACGTCCAGCGAGGTCTTGCGTACACATTCGTCACGGGCCAGATGCACCGGCCGGCCACCCAAGTCCGTCGCGTCGATGGCGAATATGCCGCGGAGGGCGTCGCCACCGTTAAAGTGGCTGCTGCGGTAGGCCGCCCGAGCGCGGCTATGCGACGATTCCGCCAGTTCGTCACACTCTGCGCGGGTGACGCCCATCCGCGTTCCGTACTCGTCGGCGGTGAGCATCATGGCAGTGTCGGCCAGATCGTGATTGAGCCCCGCCAGCAGCATGTCCTCCACGCTGCCGCCCTCCACGAACTCCCAGAAACTGGCCCCCGACCGCCGCGCCGCCCGGATGATCTGCGGAACCCGCGACATGGTCTCGGCGCCGACGCAGAGCACGATCCTGGACTCATCCACGACATCCGGCAAAGCGATTTGCTGGAACGCGTTGATCACCGTCTGAAAACCGCTGCCGCAGATGCGTTGTACCAACAGCGCCGGCGTCTCGGTTTTGAGGTGACAGCGCAGAGCCACATTTCGTGGGAAGTAGATGTCCTGAGCGCCGGGCGCGGTGTACTGATACACGTTCGCACCGATAGTGGCGTCAATTCGCTCGCGGGCGACCCCGCTCCGCCGGATCGCTTCCTCGGCGGCCAGAACCCCCAAGTCCTCCGCCGAGAAGTTGCTCAGGGTACCACACTTGAGCCCGACAGGTGTGCGGGCCGCTCCGCTAATGACCACGTGGGGATACTCGTCACCTTTCACAGCTAACCGTCCTTTGCGATTCGCGTCGCAACTCGATGACCTCTGCCGACCGCTGGGGAGCAAACAAGGCGTCGATCCGGCTCTTGAAGTTGCTCATTACCGTCTTGCGCACCAGCTTCCCCGAAGCGGTCAACTCGCCGTTCTCCAGCGAGGGTTCGCGAGGAGCCAACACCGCTCGCCGGACACGCTGGTACTTGATCTCGATCAGCGGATTAATCCGTTCGAGTTCCGAGGCATATAGTTCGTGCACCGCCGAATCGCCGATCAAATTGTCGGCGGCGATGTTGTGGTTGGCCGCCCAGATTCGCAGATTACCGAAATCCGGGTAGAGCAGCGCCCCGACGTAGTCCTTACCGCTTCCCACCGCCACCGCCTGGCTGATGTACGGCGATTCGTTGACCAGCAAGGTCTCGATGCGCAGCGGATGGATCCTCTCGCCGGTGGTGAGCTTGAAGGTGCCGTCTTTCCGCCCGAGGATGCGCAACCCGTCTTTGGTGAACTCGCCAAGGTCTCCGGTGTGGAACCAGCCGTCTTCGGTGATCACGTGCGCTGTGTTCTCCTCTTCGTCGAGGTAGCCCTCCATGACGTTGGGCCCCTTGACCAGGATCTCCTGCTCACTGTCGATACGAACCGAGACGCCGGGCAGCGGAAAGCCCACATACCCGCTTTGCCAGCCGGTGTCCTTGGTCGTGGCGGTAACGCACGGAGACGTTTCGGTCAGCCCCCAACCCTCGAGCACGGGGACTCGATGCATGCGATAGGCAGCTTCGACGTGGGCCGGCAACGGCGCCCCGGCGGTGAAGACCCAGCGCAACCGGCCGCCGAAAACGATGTTCGCTATGGCGCGGTCCTGTTGGCACTTGCTCACCAGCAGGTCATGATCGCGCGGCACGCTGAGGAAGATCGTCGGGTCAAAGGCCTTCCAATTCACGATCAGCCGGTCGATATCCTTGCCGTGCGAGTCGTCGAGGCACAGCTCACATCCGTTGTAAAGGGTCATGAAACGCTCGAACAACCCCCCGAAGCTGTGATGCCATGGCAGGTAGTTCATGAAGGCGTCGTTTTCGTTCACGTCCCACATGAGTGACATGGCTTTCTGCTGGGAAACCAGATGCCGGTGGCACAGACGCACGCCTTTGGGCGTTCCCGTGGTACCCGAGGTGTACATGATGACGCACAGATCATCCGGCCGGACGGCGTCCACCTGCTCCAGTAGGTGCTGCTCGGAGACACCGCCCTCCGCGGTAAGCGTGGCGAAGTCGAGCGCGCCCCACTTCCGGCAAGCGGGGTTGAACTCCATGCAATAGAACTGCTCTACCCAGGGATGTTTGTCGCGCTCGATTTTGTCGAGCTGGTGCGCACCCGAGACGACCACGAACCGTGGCCGGGCGTTGTCGAGAACGTATGCCGTCTGCCGGGGCAGGTATCCGGCGAAGATCGGAACCGTGACAGCGCCGATCGACATCGCGGCCAACTCGAACATGAACATCTCCACGCGGTTCTCCGAGATCATGCCGATTCGGTCACCGCGGCCAATCCCTTGATCGAGCAGGTGGCGGGCGATTTGGAAGGTTTGGGAGGCAAACTCCTTCCAGGTAATGGCGAATTCGCGCTCGCCAATCCGATAGCGAACGTAGACCTTGTCGCCGTGGCGCTGGGCGCGCTCGCGCAGCAGTACGCCCAGAGACGGTTCATAATCCCCCAGCGCCAGCGGATGCGTGTGCTCCTCGCCAAGCTTCTTGATGCCGATGTGCTCGTCGAGCCCGGACGCGGTTGCCTGGCAATAAGCGAGACACGAATCGCGGAGTAGCTCCTTGGTCAATGCGAAGCGTTCCTCTGGGGGCTTGTATACGAAGTCAGTGCTGGTGAAGTCCAGACCCAAGCCACGCTGCACCAGGTTCGCGCCCACAAAGTGGATCAGGTTCGTGGCGACTTCTTTGAAGTACCAGCACCCCCCATGACCCCCGATCCGCCTTGCCAGTTCCCGGAGCACGCCGCGCTCGATCCGCAGACCCACCAGGCGATCCGCGATTGACTCGACTTCGTGACAGACCGGATATGGGACCCGGATCATGTCGAGTTGGCTGCGGGTGATCTGTTCGTCGGGGAGGTAGACGGTCAGCTCGAGCTTGATCAGGTGATCGTTGTCGAGCATGGTGCCGATCAGGACCATCTCCTCGTCACCGGATTCGTAAAGCTCGAGACCGAAGTTGCGTTGTGCGATCAGTTTCATTTTGCTGGTCCTCGAATTGCCCGCCCCGCCCGAAGCGGATCGGTCTCGGTACTGAATCGCTCGGGCCATCGACTCTTGCACCTGGCGTTTGAGCGCGGCGAAGAGAGCTTCCTCTTGCTTCAGACCGGCGTTGGCTGCGTAGCGACATAGCGGCGTCAAGATCCACTCCTCGTTGGAAAAAAGCCTGACGCTGCGCAGCCCGCTACCTAGCCCGTCACGAAAGGTCTTCAGCGAACTGGTGACGTGCCCGGCGTGTGCCAGAATTGTCGCCCGATGCGTGGCCCAAATATCTTCGTAGGCGGCGTCCGGAGGATATGCGCCCACCGCCTGCCCCACGTCGAATACCGCGCGGGTGATTTCGCCCACGAAATCTGCTCGGGCGGCGTCCTTGCACAAGTCTCCCATCCGCAGATCGATCAACTCGCCGCTCGGTTTGACGGCGTGGATCAGACCGCCGACGTTGAGTACGATGGAGATCATGGCCTTGTCGAACTCGACCCGCGTACCCGGCACGCCCCGTGCGTGGGTAAAGGGATAGTCGTGGGCGCGCAGAATGTCCTCGACGCACTGGCGCTCGACCTCGCCGCCACCCGCGAAAACCACAGCCCCCTTGCGTTCCAGAATGTAAACGGTCTCGGCACCACTGCCGCGCCGCCCGCCCGCCTGGAACGAGACGCCCCGTACCACCCGGTCAAGCAGGGCTTTCCGCATGTCCGCAGTGAGCCCGGGGAGACGCTGCATCAGAATTGATTCGTGCAACTGCTCGTCGTAGGCGCGCGTGGTCTGCTCAGAGAGAATGCCGTTAGGCAGGATCAGCAGGATCGGCACCTCCCGGCGGATATCCTCGCACGACCCCAGCCGCCCGCGCTCGGTCAAGTTCTCGAGAAAGCGCGTCAGCTCGCCGGTGAACAGACCGAGTTGATCGGGGTTGCAGCAGACCAGCAAAAGCTCCGGCATCAGCTCGAGGGCGTCGGCTTCCAGAAGATTGGCAGCGACGCGCTTCCGCAGGGGAATGGTGCGGAGCGTACCGTGGTCCTCCAGACGTAGGGTGCCGGCATCCTTGAGCGGCTGCGTGATCCCATCGCCGCTTCGTCCGATGAAACACTCGGCTCGGGCGTGTACAAAGAATGCCACGCCCAACGCGCCGGGGGGATGGATGCCGAGTTGACTCTCTCGCAACATCGCAGATGCTACTCCATCTCACCGCAGAGATCGCAGAGACCGCGGAGAAAGCACTTAATAAAAGTCATGGACCATCCTCCGCACACCCTCCTTGAGCATTTTCACATTGGACTTGTTTTTCCGATAAGTTCTTTTGGTTGTGGCTCGGCGGCCTTGTGTTGCCAAGGTGCTTTTATCTTGGTTTCTTGACAAGGTTTTCGAGGCCCGTTCGAGGGTTGCGCGCGGACCTGGGTTAGCCTCCGAAGGAGGCGCCGGAATAAAGCCCAGGGCGAAGCGCAGCGAGCCCTGGGTAAGCCCACGGTGCGAAGCAAGCCCCCAGCGGGGGCGACGGAAAAACCTCGCGCGGAAGCTCTTTCCGTCGCCCCCCGGGGGCTTGGCAATAGGCGGTCCGGTGACCCAGGGCTGACGCCCTGGGCTATATTTTCCATCGCCCGCTCTGCGGGCTGTTGGCGATGGTCCTTGTCCACGCCACCCTCCGTCAAACACGTGAGCGTAATGGAGAGGCACCCAGCAGTAATCGATGGCCAATCGTCAACCGTCAATCTCCAATCCTTTTTGGTTGTGACCAAAGCCTGCTCTATAATCTCTGCGGTGAATGAATACATCGCGCCTACGGAATGACAATCGACCGCAACGACGCGCCCTCCTTCATCACCGCAAAGGCCTTGCCGATTTCATCGAGGCTGAAACGGTGGGTAACCTGCCGCTTGATGTCGATTTTGCCCTGCTCGACCATGCGAATCAACGGCACGTAGTCGACCGGGCGACAGCCGAGCGATCCGACGACTTCGAGTTCCTTGAACATGATCTTACCGGCCACGATCGAAATGGCCTCGTGCGTATAACCCACCACGCACAACCGCCCCCCGACGCGAACACACTCGAACGCCTCTTCAATCGTGCGCGGATTGCCGATAACCTCCATGGCGATGTCGGCCCCGCCGCCGGTCAGCTTCTTGATCTCCTTGCTGACGCGCTCTACTTTTGTCGCATCAATCGTCTTCGCGGCTCCGAATTCGCGGGCCCATTCGAGCTTGCGGGGGTTGACATCGACGGCGATCACATAGCCACCCGCTACCGAGGCCAATTGTACGGCGTTGATCCCCACCCCCCCGCAACCGAAGACCACCACCCGGTCTCCAGGCTTGACCTGCGCCCGGTTCTTGACCGCGTGGTACGGCGTCGAAATCGCGTCCGCGATGATCGAAGCCTCTTCCAAGGGAATGGATTCGGGTAGCTCCAGTACGTCCTTGGCCGGCACGGCCACATACTCGGCGTAGGCCCCGTCGAAATGGTTGCCCAGCATTTGCATGTTGCTGCAAATGTTCTCCCGCCCTTGCCGACAGGCAGGACAGTAGCCACACGTGAGAACCGCCGGGATCAACACGCGCTGACCCTTCTTAACGTTGGCCACCTTCGCTCCGACCTCCTCCACGATGCCCGACGCCTCATGGCCCAACACAATCGGCGGCTTCTTGAATGTCGGCACGCCATGCTCGATGTAGTGCAAGTCGGTGTGACACACCCCGCACGCCGCCACCTTGACTAGAATCTGGTCGTCCGTAACCGGCGGGACCGGAATGTCCTCGATCTTCAAGCCCTTGTCACTGCCGTGAAATACCACCGCTTTCATGACATCGATCCTCTAGGTTCTTGGCCTATTCAAAAGCTAGAATTCAATCCCGAGCCCGGAGCGCGAGCGACGGGTCAGACCCCGCGCTTGCGCTTGGGGCTCGGTTAAGGCTCGGTTAAGTTCTCATGCGTGCACCCAACATGGTGCGCGCTTCTCCATAAACGCCGCGATGCCCTCGTGGGCGTCGGACAGCTTCATCAACTCGTCAAGGTACAGTTTCTCCACCTGTTCCAAGTGGGATAGGACCTGCTCGCGGGCAATCATGAAGGTAGCCCGCTTAGCCATGCGTACAACCGGTCGGGACAGCTTGCGTATGTTGTTCAGGTAACTGTCCACTTGGTTCTCAAACTCGTTGGCGGGATAGACTTGGTTTACCAAGCCGACGCGGTGTGCTTCGTGGGCGTCGATAGTCATGCCAACGGCGTTCAGTTCGATAGCTTTCTTGATCCCAATTTGCGGCGGGAAGGCACACGCTGCCACCGGTGGGAGAACGCCGACCTGTACCTCCGGCTGACCGAACTTGGCCCGATCGGATGCCAACACGACGTCACAAAAAGTGGCCAGTTCACAGCCTCCGCCCAGCGCTGCCCCGTTGACCACGGCGATCGTCAAGGCATCGGTGGAGGCCAGTTTCCGGAATATCCCGTGAAACTGCCGGATCATCTCGCCAACCTTGTCAGCCGTGTGATCGTTCACATCCACGCCGGCGCAGAAGGCCTTGCCGTGGGCCCGAAGTACGATCGCTGCCAGATTGCCATCGCCAAGAAGTGTTTCCAGCAGGGCATTAAGCTCCGCCATCATCGGGATGTGTAACACATTGACCGGCGGGCGATTCAGCGTGATCGTGGCAATACCGTCCGTTACATCACCCGACAGAAACTCGTAATCACTCATGTCAGCACGGTCCTCAAATCCGCAATCGACAATCAACTCTCCCGCTTGATGACCAGCGCCATGCTCACGCCGCCGCCACCACAAATGCCGGCGATACCCCATTCCCCTCCGGTGCGCTTCAGCGCGTGATAGAGCGGCACCACGATGCGGGCTCCACTAATCCCCGTCGGATGTCCCAAGGCGATGGCCCCGCCGTGGACGTTGACCTTCTCACGATCCCATTTCAGCGCCCGCTCGTTGGCTAACACCTGCACGGCGAACGCTTCGTTCACCTCGATCAAGTCCATCTGGCCCAGGTTCATGCCGGCCCGTTGTAAGGCTGCCGGGATCGAAAACCCCGGCCCCTCACCCATGGTGGCCGGATCGACCGCCACACTGGAATAGGCCACCAGTGAAAACAGCGGTGTCGCCCCCAATGCCTTGGCATGTTCGCGCGCGGTCAAGACCAGCGCCGTGGCTCCGTCGGACATTCCGCACGCATTCGCGGCGGTAACCGTGCCGTCCTTCTTGAACACCGGTCTGAGCTTGGCCATCTTCTCGACCGAGGTGTCGGCCCGAATGGTCTCGTCCTTGTCAAACAGGACGACCGGCCGCTTGCCCTTCGCGGGCACCTCGACCGGAACGATCTCCTCGTCGAACCAGCCGTTGGACTGCGCGGCGGCGGCCTTGTGATGGCTCTCGACCGCGAACTGATCCTGCTCTTCGCGCGAAATCTCGTACTTATCCACCAGGTTTTCCGCCGTGGCGCCCATCCCCACGCCGCAGAGGGGGTCGATGCTGTCGGCCCAGCCGTCCAGCAGCGTACGATCGCCCATCTTGAAGCCGTCCCAGCGACAGTCTTTGAGCAGATAGGGAATCGTGCTCATGCTGTCCATGCCGCCGACCACCGCGGTCTGGTAGTCGCCGAGTCGGATCGCCTGCGACGACATGACCATGCAGCGCATCCCCGAGGGGCAGGCCATGTTGATGGTCTGCACGGGAACGGTGACGGGAATGCCGCCGCGAACCGCGGCCGTCCGCGCCGGATTCGGCCCGTTGCCGGCCTGGCGACAACTGCCGAAGTTCACGTCGTCGATGCCGTCGCCGGCTACGCCCGCTCGCTGCAGCGCGGCCCGAATCGCCACCGCCCCGAGATCGTACGAAGCCACATCCTTAAGCGTCCCGCCGAACCGACCCATCGGCGTCCGCACCGCGCTAATCGCAACAATGTCATT
>JAUWNF010000466.1 GCA_030612785.1 Phycisphaerales bacterium | reverse complement strand
GGTCCGGCGGGATGATGTCAAGCTGTCGCAGGTCTCGCTCTTCCCGTTCCATAGCGAGCCTCCTCTCAATCTTCATGGGGACGCATGATCGTGATGACCGGCTCCCCCTGGTCTCCGGGTCCGCAGACCGCCTTGAGGCGGGCCGTCTCGTTCCGTTCCGGGGCCATCAGGAAGATGACCTCGAATTGGACTTGATGCTGAGCGCCGTCGTTCCGGCGGATCGCGTTGAGCAACATCCAGAGCAGGTCATGGGCGCGACCGCGCTCGGACTGGCCCCACTGCCTGGTTCGATCCGGCGGGACGATGTACTCGTGCCAGACGGTCGTGGTGCAGGCGACCGGGACGCTGAAGCCGGTCTCCCCGGCCCACTCGGTCAGATCCACGAGGACGCCGTCCTCGATGGCCTGGGCCCGCGTGTAGGCGTAGATAACCTCTCCAAAAGGGTTCTCGTCGGTCATAGCATCACCTCCTCGTCGAAGGCGTGTTCGGGGAACTCGAACCCGGCCTCCCGGTCGAGGTCATCAAGCCACAGGTCGTTGTCGTTGATCTGCAGGTTCGGCGCGGCAAGAGGTTCCGGGTGAATGTTCGCCTGGTATTCCCGTTCCCACACAGCGTGATCGGAGCCCTCGAAGGCTGCGTCGTAGTCCACGGAGACCGGCAGGAGGATCTCTCCACCGGGGCCGGTGTTGAATCGCAGCCGGGCGAACGTGTCACCGCTGCGGGCCAGGACGAACATCACCGCCCAGGCGCAGCCGCCGAAGACACGAGCGAACGTCGCCTCGTCGGTGGCGCTGGGGATGGGACTTCTTCCCGGATGGGTGTGCAGCCATACGCGGGCGAACTGCTCGGGTTTCCTGCCGGCATCGACCTGGTCGTCGAAGTGGTCCGCCACCGCGGTGTCGTCAAAGACGACGCTCACCAGCGATGTTTGTTGCTCTACCGTGATGAACGCTTCGATCCGCAGCAGGTCGTCGGCCGAACTGATGCCGAAGCCGCCGATCTCGGTCTCGCCACGATGGCAGAAGTACCACAACTTGGCCCAGGCCGTGGGCGTGAACCTCAGGCTGGGCTTCGCCGCATCAGGCTGCCGACGCCGGGCATGCCTGCTCGGCGACCGGCTGTTGTCTGTCACCGTTCTCTTCTTCATCAGAATCCTCCAGTTCTTCCAGACATGTGGAACAGAGCGAGTCTTCGAGGCAGGATGGGCAGCCGGCCTGGCCACATTGGCTGCAGGCCTGCAGGCAGCTTTCACAGAGCGGTTCGTCGCAAAACGAACAGCTATTCAGGCAGCTCCGGCACGACGTGGTGTGGCAGGCACTGCAGCAGCTGATGCAGTCTTCGCAGAAATCCCGTTCGCAAGACTCGCACCAGCAGATGTCATCCTCCGCCGTCGTGTAACCGCATTCGTAGCACGGCCGACCGTGCCATTGGTCCAGGGCCACGTACGGCGATCCGGGGTTGTAGGTCTGCAGGACGGACTGCACGACCAGGAAGAAATCGCAGATTCGTCCCGCCCGCAGAGAAGCGTTCAGGGCCGTGGCGGCGTCTCCGGTACAGAGGCGTTCGTCATTGACATGTGGGTGCGTGACCGCCTCGTTGCTCGCGGCCGGATTCGAATCCAGGGCCCGGATCCGCAGGGCACGCTCGGTATCTCCGCTGGCCAGTTGCTCTAATGAGAGTTGGATCTCGAAGGCGCCCAGGTGGACCCCTTCGAGTTCGATGGGTTCGATCTCCACACAAAGACAACCATCGCGGAGCGCGAATCGGCCGAACTCCTGGCCGAGTTGCTTCAGTTCGTCGTGCACCAACCGGAGCGAGACGGGTTCCTGGTCGAGTTGGACACATACCTGCGTTCGCCTCAATTCGAGCTCAAGGTCGCGGATAGGGGAGCGCACTTGCTGGAGCATTCTGCATCGGGCTCCGAGCCAACCGCGCTCGCTGCAGACCACGAGTTGCCGCACAAGCCGGGCGGCCCATGCGAACCGCTCCGTCAGGCCCACAAACGTGCGGTCCAGATTCGCCCGCTCGGCCTGCTGATGCATCATCAGGCTCGCATGCAGGCGAGCGGCGGTCTTCGTCAGGGTTCGTTTCGGGTCCATACGCTGCTCTCCAGAAAAACAAGGGGCGCCCGCAGCCCACGGGCCACGGACGCCCCATTGCCAGGAAGCTCCCAGGCGGCTTATGCCGCCGCGCCCTCGATCTTGGTGGGCGTAACCGTGACTCGGTCGTCCTCCTGCAGGGCGGTGTCCTGCGCGACCGGCTGGCGGTTGACCCGGATGAGGAAGTCCTCAGGTTTGCGGTCGGGCATCTGTTGGCGGAAGAACTGGCCCACGGTCGTGCCCTCGGGCACGTCGAGATGGTTGGCGAAACCGCCGTCGCCGTTGCTGATGAACATGATCTTCATTGGGGGACTCCTTTGACACGGGCAGCCGAGCGGCTGCCCTGGACAACGGAGAAACGCGGCGCGCTTCGGGCACACGCCCGATCACCTGCGCGCAACGCTGGTTAATGACGCTTGGGAGTAGCGGGCTGGAGTGGTCTCAGATGGTGAGTTGGCGTGGGACACCGTCAGCACGGGACCCGAGGGTTGAGGTGCGCTCCCTGGAGGTTCACCAATTCGAATACCACAGGAAGCGCCTCCGGCCAGGACCTCACCGGACGGACGACCGGTGAGCCGTTGGAGGACTCGTCGAGCCCAACCGCGCGGTCTCCACGCCCGTACGACCCACTTCTGGACCGGCTTATGGAACTCGACGTAGGACGCGCGCCGGACGCCCAGCTGGCCGCTGGCATGCCAGTCGATCCGGTCGCTCCACAGACCTTGAATGCTGTCGGTGGGGCTGATTCGGAGCTTCATCGGGTGCGCTCCTTACTAAGCCGCCGATTGTCGCGCGTCCCGGCGACGGTTCTCTGCCTTCTTGCCTCGACCGTCGGCCGGCGACGTACCGGCATTCAGCGGGATCTCTCGACGCCGATGCCAGGATTTGCCGGCCGGGCGCCCGCGCTTCTTCGACGACTCGACGATCTGGCATGTCGCGGGTGGCTGGTAGCCATGAGCGGCCAGCATGTCAGCCAGTTCGCCCTTAAGTTGGCAGACGCGCGCCGGCGACACGCCGAGTTCACGGGCCAGATCTACCTGTCTGCCCGCGCTGGCGGTTTCGCAGAGAAACGTGAATACTCGCTTAACCTTGCGATTCGCGCCCTCACGCTCCAGGATCTCGAGGTAGTCGATGTTGCGTCGGACGTTCTCAGGTGGACGGTCGGCCCCGGGATCGGCCAGAACATCCGATAGACGCAAGTATGCAGGGCACCGGGCGATCTCCGTGCCGTTCACATCGGCCAGCGACAGGACCCGACGGCGGTGACGGCGCCGCCCCGCTTCCGAGAGCGCGTCCGTAGATCTGCAGCCGGTCATGCGGCGGCCGGCCCGGTAGGCGCGGCCGAAGAACCTTATCAACGAGTTCGTGGTCAAGCTATGCAGCTTGCCACGGGCCTCGGCGCTGAGGACACACCGGAACGCTTGAGCGAGCACCTCCGCCGTGGCCTCCTCGCCTTCATCACGGGGAAGGC
>JAUWNF010000096.1 GCA_030612785.1 Phycisphaerales bacterium | reverse complement strand
TTTCTTCGGGCAAATCCCGCCCCAGGGCGTTGCCCTGGGCTATCGTAGTACGCCCCTTCAGGGCGAAGAAGACCATCGGCGCGCGGGAGACAATCGCTCGGCGACGGAACGCTCAAAAGGCCGCCTAATGTGTCGCGGACCCTGATACCACCGGGCGCAGATAAGTTTCGGCACCTACGTTGTGGGTGACATGGCCGAGGACCGCTTGGAAGGCTCTGTCGGAGAGGTCGCGCGGTTGTGGTGGGCGGTCCTTGGCCATGCCACCCGGGCATCGGCGTCAGGTGCCCAAAACTATCCACGCCCTATACCACCTGGGCTCAGGTGGTCGTCGCTCACTAAGATGTGACGGTCCGAGACCGCTCGGACAATTCGCGGGTGCGCGCGGTAATGAGCCGCTCGATTTCTTGAATCGTCTCCAGCGGCCTCTCGTACCACCACGCCTCAGCCAACTGCTGTCGCAGTTGCGCCAACTCGGCTTCGATCTGCTCCCTCGCGGACAGAGCTTCGGGTCCCGTCTTCATGATGGTTTCGCCCGCCTCTCCCCCCTGCGCGTCACCCGGTTCGACATCGCATTCTACACCGGAGATGACGCCTTGGGCACAGGCCGCCGCTCACAAAACATGTAAGAGTTTGTCCACCAGCTTCCCTCCCTTACTCTTGGTCGCTTCGTGGCTCCGCTTCCTTGGCGCTTTATGGCGTGCCCAGTTGCTTCCACAAGGACTGCTCGGCGGCGCGGAACTTGTCGAACGTCTCCAGCAACTGCGCGCGGATTGCGGTCAACTCCGGATCGTCGGCGGCGAGCGCGCCGTCTTCGCTCGCCAGCAATGCCCGCAATTGCGCGGCGGAGTCGTCCAGCCGCCCCGCCGCCTCGGAAAACTCCCGGGCGGCGTCCAGGATGGTCAACTGCTTCTCCTCTTCGGCTTTGGGGCGGTGCAGGAGACGCCAGGGATTGCGGCGGAGGTCCTTGGCCGCGGACTTGAGATGATCGCTGGCCTCCTTCGCATTGGCCAACAGCCGGTTGAAGCGCGGCTCGTTGAGCACCACCATCTTGCGGCCGGTGTCCGTGACCACGTTCAAGTCCGCCAGCGAACGCTCGAGCTTCTCAAAAGAACCGTGGACTTGGGCGAGCAAGCCCTGCGGGTTGGCGAGGTCCAATTCGCGGGCGATGGGCTCGGCGATGCCTGTATCCAACGTGGACGCCAGGTGCTCGATGCTCGTGAGGGCGTTGGATACGCGCGGGCGGTTTTCCTCCAATAGGGCGACGGCCTGGGACAGACCGCTGTTCACCGAGTCAAGGGCCTGCTGCACCTTGGCCAGTACCATGCCCTCCTTCCCCGGCGTGACCTGCTCGCGCAGGTGCCCGGTCACCAAGTTCAAGTTGTCCAGAATGCCACCGACCTTGGCGATGAGCGCGTCCCGGTCTTCGGTATTCATCTGCGCGGCGACGGATTTGGTGAGGGCGTTGAGATCGTCCATCGACGTGTGCAGTTTCGACACCAGCGACGAAACGTCCTCGGCGTCCAACTGGAGCTTGATCGCCGCCAGCAGACTCTGGGGATTGTTCTCGTCGATCTCGGCGCTCAGCGCATCCAGGGCTGCGCCGAACCCGCCGGCCCCGCCGTAGACGGGCTTAGCCGGGTCGACCGGCTTCGAACTCTCCCCGCGATGGGTGACACGGAAATGACCTTTACCGCCCAACACCGGTCCTTCCGCAACGATCCGGAAATCCTCCCGCAGGCCCGCCGATGCGTTCACCACCCCCTCAATCTCCAGACACAGCGTCGCTTTTCCCGCCTCGTCGCCCGGCGGCGTCGCTTCGACCGGCCGCAGATCAGTCACCTCGCCGATCACCTGACCGAAACCCACCAACTCCGCCCCTTTTTGAATCAACGGCAGGTTCAAGGTGTGCGGGAAACGGGCCACGAAGGGGACCTTGCGCTCACGGTCCCACCCGGACCCGATATAGATGATCACCGCGAAGAACAACGTGAAGATCACAATCACGCTGATCCCCAACCGGAACCCGTCGCGTTTCTTCGCCATAGTTGTCCGTGTCCCTTCAGCTCTATCCGCTGACGATCAGCTTCTCAAACTCACTCATACCGTCGGCATCGGTCAGCGGACCGTCGGCGGCACCGTTGAGGAACTGACGAATAAGGCGTTCCTCGTCGCTTGTCAGGTCGCTCGGCGATGCGTCGCGCAAGGCCTCGAACTCCGATCGCCGCCCCAGCTTCAATACTCGCCCCTTATCCAACATCACCATGCGGTCGGCGATGCGAAAGGCCGAGTCCATCTCGTGGGTCACCGCCACACTGGTCACTTGCAGCTTCTTGGACAGGTCCATCATCAGCTCATCGATCGCGGAGGAGGTCACCGGGTCCAACCCGGCCGACGGCTCGTCGTAGAACAGAATCTCCGGATCCAGCGCGGTCGCCCGGGCCAGCGCGACACGCTTTTTCTGTCCGCCGGAGAGTTGCCCCGGGTACTTGTCACGGTGTTCGAGCATCTTGACCTGCTGTAGTTTCAGGGTGACCACGATGTCGATGATTGACGGGTCCACGTAGGAGTGCTCCTGCAACGGCAAAGCGACGTTCTCGGCCGTGCTGAGCGAATTGAACAAGGCCCCGCTCTGAAACAGGATGCCGATGCGCTTGCGGATGGCATTCAGCTCCGTCTCGCGCATGCCCGCGATGTCCACCGCCGCGTCCATTTCCTTCGTGCGGTAGAGTATTTCACCCTGGTCCATGTGGTATTCGCCGATCAGGCAGTTCAGCAGCGTGCTCTTGCCGCACCCGCTGCCGCCCATGATTACCAGGGTCTCCCCGCGCTCGACGTCGAAGGTCACCCCGTCCAGGACACGCACCGCGTTGCCTTCGGCATCCGCGAAGGACTTCACCAGGTTGCGCACCGAGATGACCACGTCCGCTTGTGACACGATACGTTCATTCACCTCCCCAGCCGCTCCGGGCACCCAGGACTGAACGCAGAGACGCAGAGAAGAAAGCCTCTGAGTTTTTCTCTGCGGGTGCCCCATCCCGTTTCGCCGGCCACTAGGGCCGGCGATCGGGGTGGGGGACGAAGCTTATCCGTTCACAATTCCCACACGTAGAAGACCGCCGTAAAAACCGCGTCCGTCCCAATCAACGCCACAATGGACTTCACCACCGTGGACGTCGTCGCCCGCCCGACACCCACCGCTCCGCCGGTCACGTTCAATCCTTCGTAACACGCGATCATCGCAATCAAGACGCCGAACACGCCGGCCTTGAACAACCCGGTGATGAAATCCTTCATCACCAGGGCATCCTGGGTTGCGCTCAGATACGCGCCCGGAGAAATCCCGAGAACCCAGACTCCGGTGGCAAAACCGCCGAACACGCCGATAACGTCCGCGATGACCGCCAGCCCTGTCAACATCACCACCGTTGCCAAAACGCGCGGAACCACCAGGAAATGAATCGGATTTAACGCGTGGGCGCGGAGTGCCTTGATCTCTTCGGACTCGACCATCGCCCCCAGTTCCGCGGCGATGGAGGCCCCGGCAAACCCGCTCAACACAATCGCGGTAATCAGTGGACCCAGCTCGCGAAAGATGGCAATGCCCACCACGTCCGCCACCCGCTCTATCTGCCCGTAGCTCTCCAGCGTCGGGGCCATCTGCAAGGCTAGAATCACGCCGATGAAGACCTGAACGATCAGCACGATGGGAATGGCCTGCACTCCCACGCGGACCATTTGTTGCACCAGGGAGTGCCGGCCCAATTTGTAACCGCGCACGAAGAACCCGCGAAAGCACCACTTGCAGGTTTCGCTGAACAACTGGGCACCGCCGCCGACGAAGCGAACCGTGTCCGCGAAGTGCCCGAGCACCGCCGCGGCCTGGTCACCCAAACCGGCAATTCCGGCCCGCAGGCGCGAGCCCGAAGGTCCACCAGAGTCCGGGGCACCACCGCTCATGGTCACGCGCTCCCGCCGTCGCCGTCCAACGCCTCAGCCTCGCTGTCCTTGATGGTGAAGAACCGGTCCAGCTTCGTGATCTCAAAGACGCTGCGAACCCGCTCGGTGGGGGCGACCAGGACCATCCGCCCGCCATATTCCTTGGTGCGCCGGAAGATCTCCACCATGGTTCCCACACCCGAGGAGTCCATATACGTTACTTCGCCCAGGTGGATCACCAGAAGCTTCGGGCGCTCCGCGCACAACTCCACCAGCGCCTTATGGAAGTCCGGAGAGCGGCGTAGATCGATCTCTCCCTGAGCCGCCACGATGGCGGCTTGGCCTTCCCTGCGGATCTCTTTAACCACTGCGTTCATTGCTTCACCCATTTGGTCATGGTAACGCGCATCCCTCCCCCGTCGGCACACGCGAACTCCACCTGGTCCATAATGGTACGCATAATGTGGACCCCTAACCCGCCGGGGCGGACATCGTCCAAATCCCGTCCGGAGATGACGGACGGTTCGACCTGGCGACCGAAATCACGAATCGACACGCGAATGCCGCCGCGCCCCCGCTCTTCGAGCCGTGTAATCTCGATGTCGATCGGCTGCTCGCAGCTTCCTCCGTACCCATGCTTGATCACATTGGCCAGGGCTTCGTCGATCGCCAGAACAATCTGTGCGCCCTCGTGCCCATCGAACCCGATTGGGCGTATCGCGGCAGCGAGGGCCTCACGAACCTGCGGTAACTCCTCCGGATCGGCCGAAATCCGCAGACTCACAGAATTGCCCGGCCCACCTGTTACCACGTTCACGCCCCGCTAGTGTTCGGCGGCACGGGACGCACCCCCGCCATCCCAGGACTCAACTAGGTACCGTCGCCAACGTTCCACGCTCGCGCGCCGCTCGACTTCCGGACCTCCGTACTTGTACCCCAACCGGGTCCCGGTCAACGCGTCCAGCGCCAGTATAGCATAGAAGCGAACCGCCCGGTCTTCATCCTCCAGCCGATCCACCAACTGGGGAACCGCGGACTGGTCGCGGTCGTTGGCCGTACGGACGATCGCCAGCACACGGACCGCCGAATCAGGTGATTCCAGCGACACTTTCTCTCGGGGGACGCGCGGACCGCAACCGCTCGAACCGGTGATCCAGCACACCGCGGCAAGGCAGATCCCCACCCACAGATTGGCGCTTCGACCGTAACCGACGCCCATGGCTGACAGACCCTCGGAAGCAACTGGCCCGACGATTATAGGTAAGCGCGCCACGCTTGCAACCGGTTTGTCCTGCGCATGGTAGAGCAATAGAATGTATCTCGTGTTCGAGTAAAAGGTTCCGGCGGAAGCAGGGCCCCCGAAATGGTTGAAGTGCTCCCTCAAGATAGCCCGACACGGGAACCGGCGTTGCGCCTGATCCTTTCGGGGGCAACCCGCCCCGCCCCGGACGTGGAGGAGTGCATTCACGTTTTGAAGGACTCCGCGTCTGCCCGGGGATTGAATCTCGACCTGCTGGTCGTCGCTTCGAGGGGGAAGCAACTAACGGCCGCGTGCCTGGCCATCGAGTCCCCCGGACGAAGCGCGATCGCTCAACCCAGTCCGACCTACGCCATGCACCACGACCACAACTCCTTGGTGGACGTCCTTCGAGAACTACAAAACCAAGCGTGGAGACGGGGTATCGTTCTGCTGCAAGCGATGGCCTCACCGGAAGAGACCCGTCTCGAACACGTACTGTCTGCCGCGGGGTTTCGCTTTTTGGCGGAACTCATTTACGTCGATCGCACTCGCGAAGCGCCCACTCCTGAGCGCCACGAGTTGCCGAAGCTCGATCTGCTCACCTATTCCCCTCAGCGACATGCTCTGTTCATTCGCGGACTCGAGCAGACTTACACGGAAAGTCTTGATTGTGCGGATCTTACCGGCGTTCGCCGAACTGAGGACGTGCTGGCCACCCACCGGGCGACCGGTTGTCACGACCCATCGCTATGGTTTCTGGCCCGACTTAACGGCGAGACTGCGGGCCTGCTGCTGCTCTCCTCCTTGCCGCACCGGAACATACTCGAGGTCGCTTACATGGGGGTCGCATGTGGTTTTCGCCGCCGCGGCGTCGGCCACGCGCTGATGCATAAGTGCAGCTCTGAAATGATCGCTCGCGGTTTCGCCGGCGTAACACTGGCCGTCGATAGCGTCAACACGCCTGCCCGGGCCCTGTACCGCAACTGGGGTTTCGTCGAAACCGCCCGACGCCGCGTATGGATCGTGTGCCGCCCGAGCTGACGCGCGCGTTTCGTTGCACGCCAAACCCGAGCGTTCCCTAACTTCATGTAAGGCAACCGGCTGCAAGCATGTGGCGCGGGCACGTTTGAGGCGCGTTAGGGAAATCCCTTAGTTGCTGACTTGGCCCGGCGGTTGCGGCGCAGAGTTTCCACGTCTTGTCCACATTTGCTCACAACTTGGTGGGCAACCGGTGTACAAAAAAAAAACTACTCTTCTAACTACTTGTCACGTGATAGACAGCGAACTGTTGACAACTTGTACGCCAAGTTTAGCGTTGACGACACGCGCAGCCGGTGGTAGATTCTAGGTTGTGTGAAGTATGCAATTCATCAGGTGCGTTGGGAGCGGGACGCGGCTTCATCGCCTTGATGCCAATCAGTTGACACCATACGGGCTCTTACATACGACCTCGAGTTTGTAGAAGGAGGTTTCCGTGACAACTTGTTCTGCGGATCCGGTCCGTCAACTCGAAGAACTCATTGCCGAACGAGTTGGTCCCCAACGCTACAAGGTTTGGTTCAAGAACGCGACCCGCTTCAGCTTCGCCGACGGCTTCGTCGAGGTCGCCGTGCCTAACCAGTTCATTGGGGGCTGGATCGAAAACCACTTCTCCAACACCATCCGTCGCGCCGCCCAGGAAGTTGCCGGTACACCCATGGAAGTGGCTTTCGGCATCGACGCAGAACTCGCCAAGTCGTTGCGTAAGAAACAGCCCGACTCTCAGGTGGATTACGTCGCCAACAACCCTGAGCGTGTCGCGCGTTATCACAAGCGTCGGGGTACGCCGCCGCCGGGCCCGGAACTGCGCGGGCGCTTCGACGATTTTGTGGTGGGTGATTCCAACCGCCTGGCGTACTCCACGGCGCTCGCCGTCGCTCGCCAGCCGGCGACGCAGTTCAACCCGCTGTTCATTCACGGGGCCTGCGGATTGGGCAAAACGCACCTGCTACACGCCATCTGCAACCACCTCAAGGAGCACCGCCCCGACCTGACCTGCGTCTGCGTTACCGGCGAGGATTTCACCAACCAGTTTGTCTACGCCGTGAAGTCCGGCGAACGTGACGCGTTCCGCCATCGTTACCGCCCCGTGGACGTTCTGGGGATCGACGACATTCACTTTCTGGCCAACAAGCGCGCGACCCAAGAGGAGTTCCTGCACACCTTCAACGCGATCGCCGGACAGGGCAAGCAGGTACTGATGGCATCGGACGCGCATCCCAAACTGATCGGGCATCTCTCCGAGTCCCTGGTCACCCGTTTTGTCTCGGGCATGGTGGTAAAGATCGATCCGCCCGAGAAGGCCTTGCGCATCGACATCCTCAAGAAACGGATGCAACACATGAACCGCGACATACCCGACCCCGTCATCGAGTACGTCGCGGAGACTTTTTCGTCCAACGTTCGCGAGTTGGACGGCGCCCTGCTCAAGCTGATCGCCTTGGCCGATGTCTCCGGAGAACCTCTCACGGTGGCCTTGGCGGAGAGGGCCATTCGCGACCTGGTCCAGCACACTTTGCCCGTGCTGCACCTGTCCAATATCGAAGCCATCGTCTCGATTTACTTCGGCCTGACGCCGGCGGACCTGCACACCTCGCGGAAGACACGTACGATCGCCTTGTCGCGTGGGATCGTCATGCACCTGGCTCGGAAATACACCAACATGAGTTACCCGGAGATCGGGCGGCACATGGGGAACAAAAACCACTCCACAGTCATCCTGGCAAACCGGCGGAGTGCCCGGCTCATCAGCGAGGAGCAGATCGTCCGCTGGATGACCCCGGGTGGCGAAAAGGAAGCACCTATCAGACAACTAATGGAAGATCTGGAAAGTCAGTTAAGCCAATCCAACGGCAGCGCATAAAAACGCCCGCCGTCGGCACATCCTGGCGTGGTTGTGAGCGAGCGAGGGTCCAACGGCCCTCGCTTCTCATTTTTGCTTGGCGAATCCGCGTGCAAGCTCGCGATCACTCAACAGCACAGCGCAAGATAACCGCTGCTTTGTAGCGGCCTGCGTTTCGCAGGCCGTTCGGCTGGCGGGGACGCCAGCCGCTACACAACAACCCGCGACTGTGCGCTACACCGTCAAGACTACCTGGAGAACCAATTGTACACCGGAACGTTGGTGGCGGCTCGGAGGCGTTCGGCCGCCAGCTCGGCATGCACGGGCGAGGTGTTGGAGACGATAACGGCGTCGGGCTTCATTTCGAGCGCGTCGGCCACCGGTACGATGGGCACCTCGCGGTAACACCGCTTCGGCGCGGCGAAGCGGTCGTCGGCGATGGCCACAATCTCCAGCCCACATTGCCGGGCGGCGCGGAAGAAGGGGTAGATGTTTTTGCCCAGTTCCGCACACACAACCCGCCGCGCCCCGTCCCGTCGCACGGCGGCCGTCCGCTGCTGGATTTCGTCGAAGCGAAACAAGGCCTCCACGGTCTCGGGGTTCAGCCGCAACCGCCGGTAGAGCCTTCGATCAGGAATGCCGCACGCGTACCCGGAGATGAGCCCGCGGAGGCGGGCGGCACGATGCCCGTTCGCCGCGGCGATCCAGCGATAACGCTGGTTCCAGTCCCGGCGGTAAATGCCGTAATACGCTGACGGCAGGTAACGCAAGAGCACGATCAGGTTGTTGCGGGTGTCGTAGTAGACCGTACGGGCACTCTTCCGCGCCCCGGGCACCTTGAGATGCTCGACATGGCAGTCCGGGAAGCACTCCACGCGCCAGCCGGCGCTAATCATGCGAAAGACCAGGTCGTACTCCTCCGCCTGCATGAACAGCGACGGATCGAGCGAGCCGATGTCGCGCAGCATGGCGGTCCGAAACCCCACGCCGCAGCCGACGAACACGTTGGGCAACGCGCTGCACTCGCGGGAACCGTTCGGCAGATGTACCTGAAACCCGACCGCCCCGAGGAAGCGATCCGCTTCGAGGTGTTCGATCATGCGTTCGACGGAGCCCGGCCGCGGGTACGAGTCATCATCCAGAAAGAGGATATATCGGCCGGTGGCCTTCTCCACGCCCAAGGCCTTGGCACAACTGCACAGATTCCCGGGGGACTTGATGAGCTTGACCTCGGGATAAGAGCGGCGGATCGCTTCGGCGGTATGGTCCCGCGAGCGATTCTCCACCACGATGATCTCGTATG
>JAUWNF010000111.1 GCA_030612785.1 Phycisphaerales bacterium | reverse complement strand
TTACTACAGGTATGAAATTCCAGGTCGAGGGCAATTCCGCTTCCACGAAGACCCCCATGCGGTCTGTTGGCTTGGCGGAGCTGGACTTGAACGGCCGGACGACTCGGCTGGTATCAGGCGGTAGCCGCGACGCCCGGCGTGGCGTACCGCGCTCTGGGCATCGCCAACTTGGCCCCGCCAGCTTCCGGAAACGGGCCTTCCAAGGCCCAGGAGGGCCCCAGGTAGTGACAAACGCAAAACCGGGCTCTTATTCTACAAGGACTTACGATCGAAACTGACAAACATGGGGTAAGCAAGTCATCAAGGGCAAGCGTATGCTGTGGCGGCCGGTACACCGCTGGGAAAAACCGTAGGGTGGGTTGAACAACCCACACGCATGTTCTTCCCCGCACGACGAACCCACGGTATTCCCGGCCTCGCCGGGGAGGTTCATCAGTATCGTCTCTCTCCGGTCCAGTAGGTCTCTGCGATTTCCCAATCGGCCCCGTACGTGTTACTCGTCCCGCATTCGAGGAGGACGGCGACGCGGACCTGGCGGCTTACCCTTTCTCCGCCGTCCAGCAGCCGCTGGTCTCATCCAGCGAGCGGTCAGCGTTGTAGTACCATCTGCCGTCTTCGATCCGTGTGCAATCGTTGGACAGCGTGCCTTCCCTGTGAGTGTCGCCGACGGTGTCCCAAATGATGATCGTGTTCCCCTCGCGTTCCCAGGTGTTCCCCTCGATCACCCCGAGCCAGTGATGCGAGACCGTGCCGTCCTCGCGGAGGTGCCACAAATTCTCACTGTCCATCTCGCCATCGCATTCGTAGTCGTACTTGAAAAGCCATCGGTCCCCGAGATCGTAAACCGAGCACGGTGTTTCCTCTTCTTCTTCCTCCTCCCAGAGGGTCAGGTACCCTGAACCTCCTCGTCGCAAAGTGACCGTGCGGAAGAAATCGTCCATGACATCCGCGGTCCCGTTCGTGTCGAGCTTCTCATAGTCAGCGTCCGTGTTGTCGTACCAGAACTCCAGCGATACCGGCGACCAATACGTCTTGTCACCGAGAAGGTTGTACAGCGACTTGGCCAGGGCCACGTTCTTGTCGGTCCACACGGACCAATCCCACCCCAGGCAGGCCGCCGCCCCCGCCCCTTCGATGCCCATCTCCTTCTGCCACGAGCCCCGCCAGCTATGGCAGAACCCCAGGTAGACCAGACTGCCGTCCTCGGTCAGATCGTTGTAGTCCGCGATGAGCGCCGGGCTCAGCCAGTACACCTCGTTCCGCTCACCCTTCTTGGGAAACTCTGTCCAAGAACAAAGGAAGTCCTCGTCCTCCGTATACTCCTCAGCCCAGAACAGTGCGGTGGTCAATGGGTCCGTGACATGGCCGGTCATCACGTAGATCTCGGTGGGGTTGTCCCGATTCGGCCAGGCATACCCGTGGGAATAAATGTGAATGATCCCGTACCCTTCCAGCGACTTGAATTGCCCGACGGTGGCCGCCTCATTGAAATACGTCTCGAAATTCTGGAACCCGCAGCGGGCAAACACGGTGTTGGCGGTCGCGATGAGCGAGTCGGCATAGGTCTTTCGCTCCCAATTGTGCGGGTTCAGCAAGAGCGTTTTCTTCGACGCCGGGACCGTGCTGACGTCGGATTCCCGGAAACCGCTGCCGCCTCGCCCGCCTGATCCACCGCCAAAGATCAACTTACCTTCCAGTTCGCCATTCCCCTCGTCTACGGCGGGATTGAGGTCTTCGGTATCGAGCACGATCGCCGCCCGCAGGCCGTTCTGGTACTGAATTGAGATGCCCTGAGGCCCCGACTCGGCCCACTCCACCGCCGGGTCGGCGCTGATCTTGAGGACCATCTGCTGTTTGGCCGTCTCTTCGTCAGTGGTGAGCAGCAGAGCCTGCAATTCGCTATCGTAGCCCTCCAGGGCCTCGCGGTTTGCGCGGATCTCATCCACGACGGCCTGGTCGGGCTCTCCGTCCTCCGGTCCCGGCTCGGTGGGCGCCGCGAAGCGAACCGTCATGCTCACGATTTCCATGATTGCGTCCGCGTCGGCAGACGCGCTCAAGCAGATTGTGAACGAGCCGGAGCTGACGTACGACAACGCCGTGCCCGACAGCGACAGCTCACCTGTGCCGAGCGAAACGGTGGCCCCGTCGTAGGACACGGTGAACGATCCGATGTTCTCGCCATCGTCGCAGGGGTTCGTCGAATTAGCGTCGCCGATATAGGCAGCCACGGTGATCGACTGCGTCTGGGCTGTCTCCGCGCCGGACATTTGCACGTCCTGCGTGTCGAGGGCCAAAGTGCAGTTCGACGGGGAATCGGTCGGGGTCTCGGTGAAAAGCTGTACGGCGAATGCGTTGCGCACGGCCTCGCCGCCGGCCGTCAGGTCAAACACGGCGCCCCCGCCCAGGTCCAGCGTGAAGCTCTCGCCGGTGATGGGGAACCCGCCGCCGTCGGTACCTTCGTCATCGCCGCCATTGGGCGGACGAGTGCCCCCGCCGCCCGATGAGCTACAGCTTGCGAACAGAAGCAGACCGCCAAGCGCCACGGCGATGCTCAGCACAACAAGAACGCGCAACGGGTTCATGATTCCACCCTCCAATCAAGGTTGGCTGCTGCCCCATTCGTGTTGTCTGCTCCTTCCACGGTGTTGCCACGCCCGCGGCAAGGGTACGCACAGCCGACCTGTCGGGTCCGCCGACCTGACCTTCTGGTCTGGCCGGGCCGGGCCGCGGTCAACGCGAGACGATTCAGTCGGCGCCGAACACGACGTTGTCGAGTTCGCCGCTACCCGGCCCAAGGTAGAATTGGCCGCGGATGCGCAGATCGGACAGAGACGAGAGTACGTCCCGAATGTCAGCCTCCGTCGCATCGTCCGACGTGAACCAATCGGTGGTGACCCGCCAGCCGGCAGACGTGTCCAGACTGATGCTGTAAGAAGTCCACGTCGCCCCGGGAGCCGGCAAGTCCGACAACACGCCATAGACCCGCAGGTGTTTCTCACCGTTGGAGAGGACGACGAGTTCACCGAGCATCTCGGGCTCGTCGACGAACACCCTGAGGTCAAAGGTCAGCTTCTTGCCGTAGGTCGAACTCCAGTCGCCGTCGAACTTCGCCGGGGCGATGAAGAACCAGTCGCTGTCGAGACCACTGACGATGTTCTCGTGGGAGATGTAGCCGCCCGGATTCCCGCCGGAGGGTTCGTAGGTTGCCTCTCCGCTGTCCGAGATCGCGCCGAGGAAATCGGCGGAGGGGCCGATGAACCACCCTTCGTCGGACGTGTCAAACGTGCTGGTCACCACTCCGGCCTGCGGCTCAGGCTCCCCGTCGCAGTCGGGGTCCGGCTCGGGGCAGCCCTCCGTGCACGTTACCCCGTCGGCGCAGCAGGTCGTCTCCCAGAATTCGCAGAGACGGGCGTTGGTGCAATCCGGGTCGAAGGGGTCACGACACCCGGGCTGACAACAGTCGTCTTCGCTGCAGTTGACGATCACGTCGACGGCACAGGCCAGTTCCGGGTCGTCGCAATCGGAATCGTACTGCGGGCAGTTCACCTCGCACTCCCGGCCATCCTCGCAGCAGAAGGTATGGTCCGGCTCACAGATCTCCTTGTTCGTGCAGTCCGGGTCGAACGGCGCGAAACAGTAATCCTCGCAGCAGCCATCGCGGACGCAGTTGTCCCCCAGAGGAATCACGTCTTCGCACTCGATCGCTCCGATCTGAGAGACGGAGCAGCCGAACGCGTTGACCGGTTCGCCGGACGGCGTGTCCTTGCACAAGTCGCGGGCCCGCACGACGCCGTCCTTGTCGTCGTCGCTGGCATAGAGGGTTTCCGCCCTCGGAGCGCCGAACATTGCATTATCAACGGTGTTGGTGGCGCACGGCCCCCCGGTCCAGCGATCGAGCACGTCGACGAAACGGGCCACAGATGCCTCGAGCTTCTCCTGCGTGTCGGCCGTGGCCGTCAGCCAGGGCTCCACCCGGTCAACGCAGGACGCCGCGTCGTCCTGCCCCGGGCAGGCGTTCCGTACCTCATCCAGGCGGGCCTTGAGTCCCTGCCAGGTCAGGCAGGCCTCACGTGCAAACACGAACAGTAGGGTATCCTGGTTCAGATAGCACGCCTGCTCCGCTTCTGTTGCATTCGGGAGCTGACGCTCCACCTCGCCCAGGATCAGGCTCGTTGCGCATAGGTCGAGGTCCAGATCGATTCCGATCCGCAATCCGGTTGTGACGATCTTGGCCGTGGACGGCAGAATGGCGGTCTCGACGAATCGTACCCCTTCATCGTCGGAGATCGTAAGGTCGAAGGAGCCGTCCGCGTTGTGGGAGAAATCCGCCGCCAGATTGCCGACGGTGGTCCGGGCCACCCGGCCCTCAAGATCCATCACGACTTCAAACGGCTCACCGTCGATCTCGCTGATCAGCAGGCGAGGGATCACTTCCTGGTCATCCTCATACCCGAAGAACGCGGCAGAGCCGACCCCGCTGTCTTCGCTGAGGAGCATCATCGCATCCCCCTCGGCCGGGAACTCCACTTTCGCGCCTTCCAGAAGAAGCGTCGAACCCGCGTCGTCGTCGCCTGTGCCGGGTCCGGGCTCCGCCGCCGACGCGAACCGCACGGTCATGCTCACGATCTCCATCGTCGCATCCGCGTTGCCCGAAGCGGTGAGACAGAGCGTGAACGAGCCGGAGCTGACGTACGAAAGCGCAACGCCGGACAGCGACAGCTCACCTGTGCTGAGCGAGACCGTCGCACCGTCGTAGACAAGCGTGAACGATCCAGCGTCCTGCCCGTCGTCGCACGGGTTCGTCGAACTGCCGGCGCCGACGTAGGCGGTGACGGTGATTGACCCTGCTGCACCCGCGATCTGCACGTCCTGCGTGTCGAGAGACAACGTGCCGGTCGCGGGGGAATCGGTCGGGGTCTCGGTGAAAAGCTGTACGGCGAACGCGCTGCGCACGGCCTCGCCGCCGGCCGTCATGTCAAACACGGCGCCCCCGCCCAGGTCCAACGTGAAGCTCTCGCCGGTGATGGGGAACCCGCCGCCGCCGGTGCCGGCGCCATCGCCGCCATCGGGCGGACCGGTGCCCCCGCCGCCACCTGACGAGCTGCAGGCCACAAACAGAAGCAGACCGCCAAGCGACACGGTAATACTCAGCGCCGCAAGAAGGCGCAGTTGATGTGAACATCTCATGGTTCCAGCCTCCGAGTTTGTCACCTGGCGGACAGCCGCCAGGGCCGGGCAGGAAGTGGTCCGCGCGACGGATCTTACCAGCTACCGGCCTATCTTCGGAACTTCATCCAGCAGAGCCCCAGCAGCATCAGCGGCATCATCATGGCGGTCCCCGATCCGCATACGTCCAAATCGAACTCGAACTCCTCCTGCGAAATAACGTCCGCATCCGAAACGTCGGGGCAGTCCACCTTCTGCCCGTTGGCAGGAGGCACGAACGTCGTGTCCCCGGACTGGCCGCTCACCGAATCGGAGACAAAGCTGCTCGGCGGGTCTCCGGACACCACCGCATCTTCAAGGTCAAGAGTGACTGACGTGGTCTCCCCGCCTTCCTCAAGCTGCATGTCGAGGCTCCAAGAGAAATCCACTGTCCCCGACGCATCGACGGATATCTCCTGCTGAGGGTTCGATACCATCGCGCCAAAGAAACCGGCGTTCGCGGTGGTGAAACGGGCAACCTCGATGGTATTCGTGGAACCCTCCGATTCGCCCTCGACCCACAGTGTCGCCAGGTTTCCGGCCGAATCGATCTCGTAGATCAACACCGTGGGCGTCACTTCCCCGTCGTCCTCCTCATTCACGGTCACCCGCCAGCAGCCGGCCAGGTCCGAAGCCGTGAGCCCCCCGGCCCCCTCCCCGCCGTCTCCACTGGGCGTACCGGCCGGCCCTTCCAGCGGGAGGGCCATGAGGGCGGCGCCGAGCCAGGGGGGCGCGGAGTTCCCCGGGAGCCGAGAGCCGACCAGCGTGTTGGCATCCACTAGCTCCAACGAGATGAATGCCAGGGTTCGCGCCGTATCCGGCCGGATCGAGACACCGTAGGTGTGCCCGTCGTACTCCCGATCGCAGTCCTGCGTCGTCGGGTTGGTGAACAGCGGTGTCGGCATCGCGTGCGGCGGCGTGGTCCCAAAGGCGTCCGCCAAGCATGGGCTCTCCCACGCCCATTCCGCAATGTTCGCCCCCGTGACCAGAGCGAGCGTCGTGGAGCCCCCCCCCTCTTCGTAATCACACGTGACGGTGGCCACCTTGACGCCGTTCGGCAGATCGAAGGACCAGGACGACTGGGGAGCCAGGTGGATCGTATCGACGTATTGCAGCCCCAACTCGGCAAGGTTCACCTCGATCCAAAGCAGCAGGCCCGGAATAGGGGCATCTTCCGAGTTATCCTCCAGCAATGCGCCGCGATAGGAGTAGTCCACCCCGTTGATCGTGTGGGTGGCGTCCACGGCATCGCCGTTCCCATCAAGGGGCACCTGGATGATGCCGCCATCGCCGCCGTCGTCCTGCTCGGCCTCACAGGTCACGTGGAAGCCGTCCCACACCACCGTGGCTTGGTAGTCCGTCCCGGTGACCGTCGGGCAATTCGTTGAATCGAGGACCACGCCGTTGCGCCCGCAGCGGACCGTGATGGAATCGCCGATCTGAACGTTCGCGAGGGAGTCCGTAGCCGTTTGTCCGGGGCTCACCCGGTTCTGCGGGAACGTCTGACCGGGCAGCAGGAAGTGAATGTTTTCGTAATCGTCGTTGCGGAAGGTGAACTGCGCCGTCGTCTGGGCCGATTCGTCCGCTCCGAATTTGAAGCCCAGATCGCTGATGATGATCGTGGCATCCGCGTCGCCGCTGACCTCGAAGCACAGCGTGAAATCGCTGCTGAGCACCTCGGACAATGCCGCCTGGGGCAGATCGAGGGCCGTTCGGTCGAGCGTGACCGCGCCGCCGGAGACGGTGATGTGAAACGTCCCCACCCGCGTACCTTCATCGCACGGGTCGGACATCGACGCGGACCCGATGTAGACCACCGCATCGTACGAACCGGTGATGCCCTGCAGCGGCGCGTGCGCCTTGTTGGCGAGGTCGAGTTGGCTCACCTTCACGTTGGAGGGGAGCACGGTGACCTGGGCAGTCGATGGGCGGTCCTTCGGCAGGAGGTCAACTTCAAACAGGTTCTCCACGCGGACGCCCTTCTTAATCGGCGCGGCGCCCTTGCGTACGTTGAAGATACCGCCGTCACCCAGGGTAATCGTGAAGGTCTTGCCCGCGATGGTGAGTTCGGCGACCAAGCCGCCGTCTCCGATGCTCACGCTCCCCGTGCACGCAATCAACGTGCCCAGCCCCAACACCGCAACGCTTACCGCCAGTAATTTCCAGCGCGAATGCATGATACGACTCCTTTAGGATCAGGTTCGGTACGTGCGCAGCCCTACAGGGTACTGTCTGGGTTCACACCTGTATCAGGCCGCGCGATCCGCCCTCGCCGGAACTTCAACCGGCGAGGACCTCCTCAAGCGTGCCCACCATAATACACTGCGTGGATCATTAGGGAAATGGAGCAGGAGCGTGGGCGGAGAAGAATACGCGAACGCCCCCGTTGAGGGGCGGTCGGTTTAATCTGTAGCGTCGCCCCTTGTGGGCGGCGCACCCTCGTTTTTCGTCACCTACAAGGTTTTTCGTCACCCACAAGGGGTGACGCTACATTAGGGACCGCCGCTGAACGATTAAATCGACAAGTCCTTAGCCAGTGGTTCAGCGGTCAAGGTTGGCTTTGGATCGGTGGGTGTACGGGCGGTCCGGTCACCGCCCGCGGCTTGCCGTAAGCGCGCGCCGGGACTCCGCGTTCCATGCCGTCGGACTCCGAGCGCCGCAATAGCTCCTCGGTTCGCTCCCGGTTGCGCACCGCCACAAAGTCACCCACCAGCAGCACGCGCCGGTTGCCGGACCAGCCGCGCAACACGTGAAACTGCTGCTGCTTGACGAAGGCGCGCAGACGACCCTTGAGTTGGTTGTCCCCCTCCAGCCACAAACCCAGAATGCCGCTGAGCGAGGCAAACCGAACGTGCTTCGGACCCCGGCGATACTTGCCCCGAACACTGTTGCGGTCCAGCCGGTAGTCGCGGGACCGATGGGCCGGCAGACCCTCCAGCACGATCGAAGTTACCAGGCTTTTCTTGCCGTACTCGCCGGTCAGCGAGATGTTCTCGTCAGCCAACGCGATGGTGATCCGCTCGTCCTCAATCGAGTAATAGCACTGTGCCGCGTTCAGTTCCACGACCAGGGGGGCGCTCTTGGAAATGCGCCCCAGTTCAGCGGAGATGAGATTGAGCCTGGCCCACCCGGCGCAGCCCCCGGCCGACAGACTGCCGACGACCAACACCAGCAGGGCAAGGGACGATTGAGCAGCGCCCTCCTTAGCCGTCCCTACGGGATCTGCGATCATCTGCCACCCGTTTACCCTGCCTACTCGTCGCCCTGCTCGTCGTTCTGCTCGTCGTTCTGCTCGAAGCCGTAGATCAGATAGGCTTCACCGCCGTTGATGGTTCCCACACCGGTCTGCGAATCGACGCGCGGGTCCGCGAGAATCGCCCCAATGAGGATGTCGGCCTTACCGTCACCGTCCACGTCTCCGGCGGCGGCCAGCCCCCGCGACCTGCCCGGAGACTTGTACTCGTTACCCTCCGGAAGGCCACTGACATCCCCACCACCAAGACGATCTCCGAAATGCCGGTGGGTCGGGTCCACTGGGGACAGGTCGACACCGCGTCGTCCGGCAATCATGAATCCGGGGAGCTGGGCGGCGCCCAACCGATCGATCGAGATAACCATCGGATCGTCCGGGCTCGCGGACCACTTGCTGGTGTCCGCGGAGCTGAACACGACGTACACCAACCCCGCGCCCTCGAGTTGATCCCACGTGTCCGCGACGCCGTCCGGAA
>JAUWNF010000310.1 GCA_030612785.1 Phycisphaerales bacterium | reverse complement strand
AAACGCCCAAACTTCGTTACGGCGGAACCGATCAGAACGGCCCATCCGATCGACGCCAGATAGCTGTAGCGGTCAGCCGTTTCCTGCTGTCCAGCTTGCGCGAGTCCGAGTACGGGGAGCAACACGATGATGTAGCACAGGGCGGCTACGGTCCAGGCCGGCCGGCGCCGCCCGACCGCAAGCAGGAAGGTGACCGCCACGATCACGGCAAGCGCCGAGAGCAGGTAACGAGGGTCAAGGAGTTTGAGCGGCGGGTGCAGTTCGTACATCGGCACCAGGCCAAGCGGCACCAGCGTCTTCCATACGTAAAACACCACCCCGTAGCAAGCCTGCGCGATCCTGGATTCCACCGGGTACTCCGCCAGGGACAGCGCGGCCCCGACGTGCCGCTGGGCCAACGGGGCCAACATCGCTGCGGCCGTGGCCAGGACTATGAACGGGACCTTTTCCAACCAGACCGTCCGCGCTTCGCGCCCCAACCACCGGCCTTTCCCGCCCCCCCAGCGACGCAACGGATACCAGTCGAGCACCAGAAGGATCACCGGTAGCGTCACACCCAGCGCCCGGCTGAGCAGGGACATCGTGTAGAGCAAGAGGGTGATGACCATCCACCCGCGGCGGCGAGGCACCGGACCTGGCCGGTGAACGCGGAAGTATGCCAACACGGTTGCCAACAGAAAAAACGAACTAAGCACGTCGCGACGCTCGGTTACCCAGGCGACCGACTCGACACGCAGCGGATGCACCGCGAACAGCAACGCCGCCAGCGCCGCTCCGAAGCACACGCCGCTCGTCGGGCGCTTCTGGATAAGCCCGGCCGAGGGGTCGGAGCGCGCTATGACAACGATCGCCAGCCAGTAAACCAGCGCCGTGTTGGCGACGTGCAGAATGAGATTGGTCAAATGGTAGCCAAAGGGCCGATCCTTCCAGATCAGGTAATCCAGCCCCAGGCTCATCCACGACAACGGCTGATAGTGGCCCATGTGGAAGGTGGTGAACATCCAGCGGAGCTGCTGCGGACCCAGGCCTCGGTAGTGCGGATTTCTGATGATGTTGGCGTCGTCGTCGTAGTTGAAATCGTTGCCCAGTGATGGAAGAAACGCGGCGAAGACGATGGTGGCCAGCACCACGGCGAGCAACCACGCACTGCGGTATCGCGCCACGGTGTACACTTGCGCTTCGCCGGGTTGATCGGGTCGGTCACGCATATGCCTTCGTGCAGGTTACCGGAATGAGTGGAGCGAGCATAGCCCAAAGCAGCCGTCGTATTGCGTTTGAAGGCTCCAGCGAAGATGCTCGGTACACCAACTAAAGCGGACCGAAGGTTGGTCACCTTCGGCCCGCGGGAAAAGCTCATATGCCTTACGTATTATGTTATGTCAACCGCTGCCGTAGTCTATCCCAGAAGCGAGAGGATCTGGGCGGCCTGCTGGTTGGCCAGACCCAACAGCGCGATACCCGAATTCATCAGCACGCTCTGGCGGTTCAACTCGGAGGTGGCCACCGCGTAGTCCGTATCCGCGATCACGCTCTTGGCGTCGGTCAGGGCAACCTTGGTCGCGTTGAGGCTGTTGAGCGAGGTCTGGACCTGGAACTTCTGGAAACCACCGATGCGACCGCGGGCGCCGGCGACGTCACCAATGGCCTTGCGAACCACCTTGAGACTGTTGGCGCTGTTCTGGGCCAAATCGAGCGAACCGCCCGACTTGAGGCTGCTGAGGTAGCCACCGCTGTCGCCGCCGCCGAGCGCATAGGCGGCCTGTGAGTCGATGCCGATGGTGGACCGCGTGCTGGCGGTCTGGCCGAGCTGGAAGGTCAATCCGCCGGCGGCCTTGACCGTGAAGTTCGAGGTCTCCGCCGCCGTGTCGAGCGATGTACCGCAACTGAACGAGATGCTGTAACCGTTGGCGCTGTAGTAGATATCCAGGCCGTCGCCGGTCACGTCCTCCCCATTAACGGTGACGACGGCGTCGACACCTTCGGTTCTGGAGACGTTGGCGAATGCCCCAGCGCTCACAGTACCTCCGGAAAGCACCGTCATCGACAAGAACTCATCCGTCCCTTTGCCGCTGGTAGCCAGGTTGAACGAGGCACCGTCCGCCGTGGCGGTGACGCCGGTGGTGGCGGTTGCGGCATTGATTGCCGCGATGACCTGGGCGCCGGTTTGACCGTTACCCAAACTAATCGTCGCGGTGCCCTCGGTGCCCGCGATGACGATCTCGGTGTCTGCCGTAAGCGTGGCCGCCGCCGCCATGCCGACACTCCCCTGCGCCGAGGTAGCGGCTGTCTTAACGGTGGCCGTTACCGTCAGATCAGTGGTGCGCTCCCCGCGGGAGTAGACCTTCAGGCTCTCGAAGGTGTTGGCGGCAATGCCGGTAGTCTGGATGCCCTGGCTTCCATCCAGCAGGCGCTTGCCGTTGAAGTTGGTGGTGCCGACGATCCGGTCGATGGAAGCGATCGCCGAGTCGATCTGCGACTGGTTGGCCGCCTTCTCCGCGGCGGACAGCCCGCCGTCACTCGCCGAGGCCGCCACCAGCGACTCGATGTCGTTCAACAGCGAGCTGACTTCCGTCAGGGCCCCGTCGGCCACGCTGAGCATGGAGTCGGCGCGCATGTTGTTGGACAACGCCGCGTTTATCGCGGTGATTTCGGCGCCTAGCGACTCCATGGCGATCAAGCCGGCCGGGTCGTCCGCACCGGAGTTGATCCTATAACCGGTGGCCATTTGCTGTAGCGTTTTGGACTGGGCGAGAGACGTGCGGTTGATGATGTTCAGGAGGGACATTGTGTTTGTGTTTGTGACTGTCATACCCATGAGCTTTTCCCTTCAATTAGAGACCAGAAGTTCGAGAAAACTGCACACCCCGACGCTAAGATATAAAAATGCCGGGTGCCAAATCGCGCCGAACTTTTTTGCAGTTCGTGGTCTCTTGCCGGGAAGTCACGCTCTTATCAGTCACACGGGTCCACGGCTTACGTCCGTTCTTTAACACTTGCGCGCACCTCGCACGCGGCCCCGTGTTATCAACCTCGCCGCGGCCGCTTTTCAGTGGTGGGTTGCTCTGGGGGCACAGCACAGCGCAAAAAGCGTGCGACGTACTATGGGACCGTTTTGTTGGCGTGTAACCGGACCGATGGCTTCCGATAATGCCGCGACGGACCTGAGATTCCTGTTCGAGGTTTGGCGCGGTGTTGCGGGTGAGCTATGATTCTGCTGCTTTCAACGAGGAAAGGACACCCGATGAGTACCGTCGCCGGCCCGCCGCGTCCGTTCCGGATCGGTCTCGCGTTTGCTGTCGCCGTCTCGGCCGCCGTTGGGATCGTCGCCTGTGAGCGCGAATCGCAGCCGTCAGCCGGACCGCCGGCTGCGCTGACTGAAAAGTCTCCCATCGACTTCCCCATGGAGGTGCAGGCCGACGATCCGGCGGTCAATCAATTCGTCCGACAGATCACCGAGATTTGTGTCGAGGGTGATTACGAGAGATTCCGCCTGCTATGGGCGGTTCGGGAGGACCCTTTCCCCCGGCGGGAATTTGAACGCGGCTGGAAAGCGCTCAACAAGGTGCGCGTCATAGCTTTGCAGAAGATGAAGACCAAAACGGGCGAGTACCTGTACTACCTTCATGCGCGCGTGGAACTCGACGAGTCCGTGCCGGAGCCCGAGAGAGAGGTCGTGCTGTTGATCATCAAGGAGAATGACCAATGGCGCCTGGCCAAAGCGCCCGCCCATCTCATCAAGCAGGTCTTGGGCACTACCGACGGCGGCAACGCTAATCTGAATTCGTGAGCTCTTGATAGAGTTGCACATATCGGTCCACGAGGACAGACCAGTCGAGCCGGGCTCGGGCCGCGGCGCGCGCCTTTTGGGCCGCCGAACTCCGCTCCTCGTCGGAGAGCCCAAAGACAAAACGCAGGGCTTCTCTCAGCGCCTCCCGGGTCGGGGCGCACGCCTGAAGCACATCATTCAGCCCGTCGGGGACGATCGCGCCCGACGCGACCACCGGGACACCGGCGGCCAGCGCCTGCATGATTGAAACGGGACATCGGTAATGCAGACTCGGCGCGGCCAAGACAGACGCCCGCGCCAGCCAGGCCCGCTGAGTGGCCACATCCGGCGCCGGGGCGAATAGGACCCGCTCGGCCGCCCCCTTACGGCGAACTGCCGCTTCAAGTTGCCTCCGCCAGTCACCGACCTCCGGTCCCGCAAGCACGATGTTCCAGCCGTCGGCAGCAGGACCGATTTCCGCGAAGGCCGTCATCAACGGTACCAGACCTTCGGCCGGGTGGATCGGTCCTAGGATCAACAAACACCGGCCTGCGGGTACTTCGGGCAGCGCGTCATTTGTGCGGTCGGTTGCCTCGAAGGCGCTCGTGTCCAGCCCGTAGGGTAGAACCCGAGCATTGACGTTGAGCCTGTTGGCCCGCAGAGCCTGCTGCTCCGCGGCGTTGAGCGCGGTCACGGCGGCGGCGCCACGGATCACGCTGTCATTGCCCAGGAGTCCACGGAGCTTGTCGCGCCAACCTCGCTTGTGATAGGGTTCCGCCGTGAGCGACCCAAGCGGGGAAATCACATAGGGGCTGGCGGCCCGTTGCGCCACGCGGGCCATCCGATGTGCCAGCTCCGTGCCCCAGCCGTGCAGGTGGACGACGCTGGCCTGATGAACCAGCGGATCCGCCGCCGCGGCCTCAGCCCGGGTGACGCTCTCGGATTCGATTCCGCGCTCGGCAAGTGCTTGGACCAATCCCCGCAGCGAGACCGCCACGGAGCCCGCTTCCGGTTCGACGGATTCAATGACGGGTAGAATGTGCATGGCGCTGTCTATGGTTCACCGGTATAGCCGTCGAGCTTGCCACGCTTGCGTTGCCGGGCACGGCGGACGTAGTCGGCGGCCTGGGCGGCCAGTTCACGAAACTGCGACTTCCAACTTGCACCGCCCGTGCCGGTGCGCGCCATATAGCCGCGCAAGAAGCGGCAGTAATCGGTGCGGGTGATCGACGCGTAACCCAGCAAGCTT
>JAUWNF010000099.1 GCA_030612785.1 Phycisphaerales bacterium | reverse complement strand
AGCGTCACCCCTTTTGGGTGGCGAAAAACGCAGGTGCCCCGCCCCCAAGGGGTGCCGCGACCGATTAAACCCCCAGCCCCTACACCGCAAAGTCGCTGGTTTTTGTGTAGCGGCCGGCGTCCCCGCCGGCCGGACGGCCTGCGAGACGCAGGCCGCTACAAAGCGGCGGCTACCTTGCGTGTACTATTAGGAAGGTCTTGATGTCCCCCACACGTACAGGCGGCATGCCGAAACCCAACGCGATTCGCGCGGACCGCGCCAAGATGCTCGAGCTTCTCGAAGCGCTGGACGAACCCCGGCACGACGCCTCGGGCAAAGACCTGCGTTCCGGAGTCCGCCACCAGTGTCGTTTGCGTCTGGCGGTCGACGTAACGCAGCCGGGCGGCGACAAGTCCGTACACGAAGTCGTCGTCCGCAACCTTAGCGCTACGGGTATGTCTTTTCTGCACAGTGGCTTTCTCCACGTGGGCACCACGTGCGCTATGCAGCTCATGACCGCGGACAACGCGTGGCAGAACGTGACCGGCAAGGTGGTCCGTTGCCGGTTTGTGGGTGGGCGAATTCACGAAGTGGGGGTCATACTGTCGGAGACGCTGGATCTGGACCAGTTCATCCGCGTCAAGCTCTCCGGAACCATTCTGCTGGTCGACGCCGCCGAGGACTTCACGGCGCTCACTTCATACCACTTGACCAAGGGAGGGCTGAAGGTCGTCGTTGCCAATCATGGTGTGCGCGCGCTGAAGCTAGTTGAGCAACAGGCCTTCGATTTGATATTGATGGATGTCGAGATGCCCGGCCTGGACGGACCGACGCTTGCGCGGACGATGCACGAACGCGGGATCAACGCTCCCATTGTCGCCCTGACCGCCGCAGACACCGATGAAAACCGAAAGGCGTGTACCGAGGCCGGCTGTGACGTATTCTTGACCAAGCCGGTCGATCGTCAACAGCTTATCGAAGTTGTCCAGCACTATCTCAGGCCGGCGGAAATGCTCACCAGCAAGTACGCCGACAATCCCGAGATGACCGATTTCATCCGCGGGTTCGTCAGCGGCTTGCCCGCCCGCGTCAAGCAGATGCAGGAGCACCTCCAGGCCGGTGACGCCGACAAGTTGCTGTCCCAGGCCCGCCAGCTCAAGGCGATCGCGAGCGGATCAGGCGGCTGCGGATTTGACCCGATCAGTGACGCGGCCGAAGCGCTGGAGAAGGCGTTAGCTGATTCACCGGATTGGGAGGCGGCCGAGACCGCCATGTCGGACCTTGGCGACGTGGCCCGCCGCGTGAAGTTCACCCCGCCCGACGCTTGACCACCACAGCGCAGCGCTATCTGACCGAGCCCGGAGCGCGAGCGACGGGTCTATCAACCCCGCGTTTGCGCTTGGGGCTTGGATCAGTGGCGCCGATTCGAGCTCTGGTTCCATTCTTCGCGGCGTGTACGTATGATACCTGGCGCGCACCTGAACCTCGTGGAGAATATCATCGATGGCCAAGAGCAAGAAGAAGTCCGCGTTGTTGCCGGATTTGCACCCTGATCTGTTTCCGCTCGTTGACGTTGCCCGCAACCTGTACTGGGCGTGGAACGCCGAGTTCCAGGCACTCTTCACCACCGTGGCCCCGCCGGCCTGGAAGCGAACCGCGCACAACCCTATTAAGATGCTCAAGGGATTGGGCAGGAGGCGGCAAGCACAGTTGGTCGCGGATGTCAAGTTCATGGCAGCCATGCGACGGTGCCGGCATGCTCTACGCAGCTATCTCCGGGCGAAGACCTGGTATCAGGAGAAGTACGGCCGCAGGCTCAAGGGCAAGATCGCTTATTTCAGCATGGAGTACGGCCTCTGCGAAGCGCTGCCCATCTACGCCGGCGGGCTGGGCGTGTTGGCGGGCGATCACCTGAAGTCGGCCAGCGATCTGGGTATTCCGCTGGTGGGTGTGGGCATCTTCTGGAAGCAGGGCTATACCCGGCAGTTGCTCGACGCAAACGGGCGGCAGGTGGACAGATTCCAGACGCTCAACCCCGAGGACACCCCCTTGCGGGAGATCACCGGCCCCTCCGGTCGACCGTTGCGGATCAAGTTGCCGGTCGGACCGGACGCCCTCACCGTGCGCGGGTGGCAACTCGACGTAGGGCGCATTCCGTTGATCTTGCTGGATACGGATCTTGCGGTCAACAGACCCCGGGACCGGCAGATGACCCGGCGGCTGTACAGCGGGGACCGTGACACGCGTATCCGCCAGGAAATCCTGCTGGGGGTGGGCGGCTGGCGCTTCCTGCGAGCCATGGGACTACCGATCGCCGTCTGCCACCTCAACGAGGGGCACGCCGCGTTCGTGGCTCTTGAACGTATCGCCGAGCGGATCCGGACGGAGGGCGCCAGCTTCGCCCAGGCCCGACGCTGCGTGGCCGCCACCAACGTCTTCACTACCCACACCCCCGTCCCAGCGGGCAACGAGACCTTTGAGGTCGATCTGCTCGACAAGTACATGGGCCGATACACCCGGCTGATGAAAATCGATAAGCGCGCGTTCATCAATCTTGGCCGGGTTCAGGCCGGCAACGAGCGCGAGCCGTTCGGGATGACGCCGCTGGCCTGCCGGACGTCCGACCGGCGCAACGGGGTCAGTGCGTTGCACGGGGCGGTCGCCCGGAGCATGTGGAAAGAACTCTGGCCGAAGAGGAAACTCGAGAACGTGCCGATCGGTTCGGTCACCAACGGTATTCACTTGCGGACCTGGCTACACCCGAAGATGGCGGCGCTGTTGGACGAATACCTCCCCAAGGGTTGGGAAGAGAGGCAGGACCAACCGCGCGTATGGCAGGCGGCCAAACGCATTCCCGACGCAGAATTATGGGCGTTGCACCAGGAGTTGAAGGCCGAGCTGGTCGAATTTGTCCGGGAAAAGGTTCGCCAACAACTCCGCCGGAACCGGGCTTCAGTTGTGCAGTTGAACCGCGTGGATAGCATTCTCGATCCGGACGCGTTGACCATTGGTTTCGCGCGTCGGTTCGCGCCGTACAAGCGGGCGGCGTTGGTGTTCGACAACGCGGCCCGGTTCGCCAGGCTGTTGAATCACACCCGGCGTCCGGTGCAAATCATCTTCGCAGGCAAGGCCCATCCAGCCGACGCCGAAGGCAAAGCCCTGGTGCAGAAGGTCGCCCGGCTGGCGGCTTCGCCGCGCTTTCGGGAGCGCGTGGTGTTTCTCGAAGACTATGAGATGGAAATCGCGCGCCATCTGGTGGCCGGCGTGGACGTGTGGCTGAACACCCCGCGCAAGCCCCAGGAGGCCAGCGGCACCAGCGGCATGAAGCCGACCCTGCACGGCGGGCTCAACCTGAGCATCCTCGACGGCTGGTGGCCGGAGGGCTTCGACGGTAAGAACGGCTGGGCCATCGGCACAGGCCAGGACCACAACGGCTCTCGGGCTCACGACAAGCGCGACGCGACCGAGCTGTACCGCATCCTGGAACGTCAAGTGGTACCACTATACTATGAGCGCACCGCCGCCGGATTGCCCAGAAGATGGATCGCCCGTATGAAACATTCCATCGCCACGATTCCCGCCGTCTTCAACAGCCACCGCCAGGTCAAGGAGTACTGGTCCAAGTACTACCTCCCCACGCTGCGCAAGGCGTGATTCCACTCCCTCGCGAAAACTTGGGTGGACGATACACTACGGTCCCTATGAAGCGGGATGACGGCATCGTGGCCTGGCTGATCTACGCTCTGGTGCGGGCATGTATCATGGTTCTGCTCATGTTCCCGCTGGAGTGGAATCTGCGCACGGCCCGGCTAATGGGCACGATCTGGTGGCATCTGATGCCCCGCCATCGTGAGCGGGCCCGGGCCCACTTGCGCATTGCCTACGGCGAGACGCTCACGCCGGCCGAGATCGACCGTCTCGCCCTCCGCTCGCTCCAACAGCAAGCCATGTGGGTGATGGAGTTCATCTTCGCCCCGCGGTTGATCAACGAGTGGACCTGGAGCCGATACGTCCGCCTGGTCAACATGAACGAGGCGCTGGCGGCGCTGCTCGAAAACAAAGGCGCCCTGCTGCTCACCGGGCATTACGGCAACTGGGAGTTGGCCGGCTTTCTCCTGGCGGTGATCGGCTTCGACGTGGTGGCAATCATGCGACCGTTGGACAACGTCTACCTCAACCGGTTTCTGGTCCGGACCCGGCGGCGCAGCGGGCTGGAACTGCTCTACAAGAAAGGGGCGAGCGCCGAGGCGGAATCGATCGTCCGGCGCGGGGCTGCCCTCGGCTTCATCGCCGATCAGAACGCCGGGCGCAAGGGGCTGTTCGTGAACTTCTTCGGGCGGGCGGCTTCAACCTACAAATCCATCGGCCTGTTGGCCATGTCCCTGGAGGTGCCCATCATTGTGGGCTACGCCCGCCGGATAGGGGACTCATTTCGGTATGAGGTGGGGGCCCAGCGGGTGATCCATCCGCACGAATGGCGCGTGCGCGAGGACCCGCTACGGTGGATCACCCAGGAGTACACTGCCGCCCTGGAAGCGGCGATTAGGGTCGACCCCAGCCAGTATCTGTGGATTCATCGGCGCTGGAAGTCGCGGCCCAAGCCTCGCCGGCCCGGTTGACCGTCCTCCGGGTCCGCCCTAGAATCCGCTTAACCTGAACGGACCCGTTTACCTTCACTTTTCGAGGATTTGATATGGCTGGCGCAAAAACGCTGACGTTCACGGACGCCAATTTCGACGAAGAGGTCGTCCGCTCTGACACTCCCGTGCTGGTTGACTTCTGGGCCGAATGGTGCGCCCCCTGCAAGGCACTGACTCCCGTCATCGACGAGCTGGCCGACGAATACGATGGCAAGATCAAGATCGGCAACGTGGACACCGACGCCAATCGGGAGATATCGGCCCGCTACCAGGTCAGTGCGATTCCGACCGTGCTCCTCTTCGCCGGTGGAGAGATCAAAGAGAGATTCGTCGGGCTGCGCGGCAAGAAGGATTTCAAGGTCGTGTTGGACGCGTTGAGTTAACACGGCGTCCGAAGGATTCTTCTTGCAGCCGGCCGGCGTCCTCGCCGACCGATCCCGGCGCGCCAGGACGAGCCGCAGGCCGCTACTTCCCACCGCCGGATGGGGGATTCATGGGGTAATCACCATGGTCACGAACTCGAATGAGCCGCGGGACGACGGCAACGACCGCAGCAGCGCTCCGCAGGGTTGCCGCGGCAATGGGCGTGATAGTGCTTACCCGACGATAGCCGTTCGCTATGGGTACCTGAATACCATCGGTGAGTTCACGTATCCGCCGGGTCTGAAGTTCGGCAGCGGGGCGAAGGTAATCATCAAGAGCAACCGGGGGATCGAGGTGGGCGAGCAGGTATTGTTGACCTGCCCTGGGGGCGACAATTCGGTAACCCCGGAGCAGCTTCAGACGTACATTCACAATAGCGGGTCCGAGTATTGCCAACCGAAAAGCGGGCGGATTCTGCGCGTAGCGACCGCGGACGATCTGCGCGAAGACGTTCATCTCCGTGCCAACACCGTCGAGAAGCGGGAGTTCTGTCGGGCGCTCGCCCACCGTTTCAGCCTTCCTCTGAAGGTGGTGGCGTGTGAACACCTACTTGGCGGCGAGCGGATTATCTTCTACTTCCTGGCGGAGGGGCGGGTGGATTTTCGAGCGTTGGTCAAGGATTTGGCGACCGAGTACCAGACCCGTATCGAGATGCGTCAGGTCGGCGTGCGGGACGAGGCCCGCTTGCTGGCCGACTATGAGACCTGCGGCCGCGAATGCTGTTGCAAAACGTTTCTGAAGACGCTCCGACCGGTGAACATGAAGATGGCCAAGATGCAAAAGGCCACGCTGGACCCCTCGAAGGTATCCGGCAGATGCGGCCGCCTCAAATGCTGCCTGCGCTACGAGCACCTCACCTACGAGGAACTTGAGCAGAACCTTCCCAAGATCGGTGCATGGGTTTCCTCGGCTGGCGCCGAGGGCATCGTGGTCAACCGGCAGATCCTAACACAGTTGGTGCAACTCCAGATGGAGGACAGTCGGCTGGTCACTGTCGCGGTCGAGGAGTTACGCTCCCCCAAGGGGGACGAGGAGTCCGTAGCCGCTCCTACCGCCGAACTGAGCAAACCCGCAAGAGAGCCCGCTGATGAATCCACAGGTGCCGAGGCCGCCTACGCGGCCACCGAGGAAACCACAACACCCGACGAAAAGCCTGCGGACACAGAATCGGGGGAGAACCAATCCCCCCGGCGCCGCAAGCGCCGCCGGAAGCCCCGCTCCGGCCGGTCCAAGAACTCAGGGGGTAGCAGTGCCTCCCCACCGAAGGAGTGACCGCAAAGCCGGCGCGTCAGCCGCGTGCACAGTTCACCCTGTTGGCGCGGGCATCGCCTCCGCCCCTTCGCATCGGCCGGAGAGGACCTGGAACCAGGAATCAGCGGTGGACGCGAGGATCCTCTGCACCCCGACCGACGTTCCGGCCGATTAGGGTGGAAGAGCGGGTTCCGGTAGGGCTGACACTGCCGGGCGTGGTTGTGGGGGACCGTAATGTGTATAATGTATGAGTAGCTGGTGGTGTTCCGTCCGCGTACTGACATGTGAACTACAATGGGCTCAGAACGTAAAATCCACTCGGGCAACGTGGTTGTCGATGCCGGGCGCTACTCGAAAGACGCCTGCGATTTCATTCTCGAAGGCCTCAATGCCGCGGGCGAACAGGTTCACGGGCCTTTGACGCCCGCACAGGCGCTGGTTGCCCAGTACATGGCCCATGAGGATATCGATCTGCCCGAGGTCCTCGACCGTCGCGAAGAGGGCTTGCTCGATCCGGTGGTCATCCATGCGATCGACGAAGCCGGCGGTTTCGAGCGGCTTAATCGTCACGTCAGTGGGCAAGAGCTTTGCTGGGCGCTGCGGGAGTGCGCCATGAAGCACTGGGGGCTGCTGGCCTCGGCGGTCCTGCGCAATTGGGGGATCACGCACACGCTCGATTTTGGAGAGGTAGTCTTCGCGCTGATCGAAAGCGGTCGGTTGCGGCGGGAACCGCACGATCGCCTCCAGGACTTCCGCGACGTGTTCGATTTCAAAGAGGCCTTTGACGACGCGTTCCGCGTTGAACTCCAGGACTGACCTATTGCGGCGTTGAGTCGGACTGAACGGATTCGGGCTTCTGCTCGACGGATTCGGGCTTCTGCTGGGCGGGGGGGAGCATGTTCGGGTCCGCGGGCTTCGAGGCGGCGTCGATCTCGCCCTTCACATCCTTGAGGCCCCGTTTGAATTCAACAATCGACTTGCCTACAGATCGGGCAATCTCGGGAAGTCGGCGCCCGAAGATCAGCAGCCCAACGACCAGGACGACTCCCCATTCCCATCCCCCCGGGATACCGAGTGCCAATGAGTTTGACATTATGGTCCTCTGCTGCGAAGTTTGTATCGGCCCAGGTGCGCTAAACTCACACCCTCTGTTTCGATGCGCAACCTAGCGTGTGCACACGAGATATAATCGACTAATACATTATAGGTCTCCAGAACGGGCCGTCAAAAAGCGAGCTTTTTACCCAGTCTGCCAGCAGGCTGTCGACCAGCCGGAATCGTCCTCAGCCCTCCCGATCCTCCTCCGAGGCCGCATCCGCTCTGCCCCTGCCCAGATGCTTCTCCAGCCGGTTGATGACCTCCTCGGGAACCAGCCGCGCCAGGCGGACGCGGTCGTAACCGCCCATTTCAACGATCTGCTTGATCAGCGCACTGGAGGTCAGGGCGTGCTGATCGCTGGTCATCAGGAACACGGTCTCGACGTTGCCGACCATGAGGTTGGTATTGGCCGCCTGTAGCTCGGTTCGGAGATCAACGGTGTCGCGAATGCCCCGCAGAAGGATCTTGGCCCCTACCTTGCGCACGTAATCCATGGTCAGGCCGTCGTAAGACTCTGCGGTAACATTGGGCAGATCGCGGGTCAACTCGCCGATCATCTCGACACGCTCGCCGGGGGAGAACCACTCGATCTTCTCCGGATTGCAGCCGACGGCCACGATTACGCGGGCGAAAATCTTCGCTGCCCGGCGGATGAGGTCCAAATGCCCCAGCGTGATGGGGTCGAACGTTCCCGGGAAAACCACTAAGTCGCTGCCATGGTTGTGCGTTGTTCCGACCATAGCTCCTCATTGTATGCGCGCCGACCACTCGCTCAACGGCAGGCGCTCACTGGGCTTGACGCACGCCGCCGGAACACCGATCCTGAGGCCATGACCTCCGAAACTCTCCCGAGACCCGATGTCGATCTGTCCGTCGATCTGGCCGGGCTCAAACTGGCCAATCCCGTAATGACCGCCTCGGGCACCAGCGGTTACGGGCCGGAGTATGCGCCCTATCTCGATCTTCGGCAACTGGGGGCCTTCCTGACCAAGTCCGTCACGGTCCAGCCGCGAAAGGGCAACCCGCCGCCGCGTACCGTGGAAACCGCCTCGGGCATGCTCAACGCCATCGGATTGGCCAATGTGGGGCTGGAGCGCTTCGTGGCGGAGAAGATCCCGTTTCTGGGCGAGCTGGGCGTCCCGGTCATCGTAAACGTGGCTGGTCACACCATCGAAGACTACGTTACGGTATGTCGCCGGCTCGATCAGGTCGAGGTGGTTTCCGCAATCGAACTGAACGTTTCGTGCCCCAACGTCGCCGACGGGCTTGAGTTCGGCACCGATCCGCAGCGTCTCTGCGGACTGGTGCGGGCGGTCCGCCGGGTGCTCGCACGTTCCCGGCTGATTGTCAAGCTTTCCCCTAACGTCACCTCGATTTGCGAGACGGCCCGGGGCGCCATCGACGGCGGGGCTGATATCCTCTCGCTCATCAATACGCTACGTGGGATGGCCATCGATGCCGAAACCCACCGCCCGATGCTGGCCAACGTCTGCGGCGGGCTTTCCGGTCCGGCAATCAAGCCAGTGGCGCTAGCCATGGTCTATGAGGTCTACCACAAGGTGGCCCGGGAGGCGAACATTCCGCTCATCGGCATGGGCGGCATCCGGACCTGGCGCGACGCGGTGGAGTTCCACCTCGCCGGCGCCGGCGCGGTGGCGATCGGCACGGCCACCTTCATCGATCCCACCTGCCTGACCCGGGTGCTCGATGGGCTACGCCGATACCTGCAAGACCGGCGGCTGACCTCGGTATGCGAATTGATCGGGGCGGCATAGCCGAGCAGATCCCCGGCATCCCGCGCATGACCTTGACCTTCCCCCGTACGTGTTTTGGGGTTGTCGGTTTAGTCATTCGTGGCACCCTCACGTGTAGCGTCACCCCTTGTGGGTGGCGAGGAA
>JAUWNF010000370.1 GCA_030612785.1 Phycisphaerales bacterium | reverse complement strand
CAACGCCCGGTCCTCACCGTCATCCGGCACGTCTCCACGGTAAAGTACCGCGCGGAAGACGCGCGGAATAATCGACGGCTTGCGAAGCATGGCGCCCATCGCCGCGAAGCCAAACCGCCACCATCGTCTTCGAAGGATTCTCTTGTAAAAGTTGGCCGGTTGCAGGGGACCGATAGCGACTCCGAGAAGCTCGTAGGGATCCTGCCTCACGGCAACCAACGCGACGGTCGTGGGATCGTCACAGTAGGCAAGATGCAACTCCCTGAGGAACGAACGCCCGAGAAAAGTGAGAAAGAAGTCGGGGAAGGCACCCATATGGATTTCGACTATGGCATCGACGTGTTCGCTGCGTAGCCGCTCGAGTGTCACGTGCTCGGAACGCGGTTTCTGTCCGTCGGAGCGTTTGACGGCCACCGACGGCGGCTTGCTCACAGGTGAGGTTTCTCCGCACATGAATCATCCTCCCATATTCGATTAGCAGCGCCCTGCGCCTCGATCCGCTGGCGGGACATTGTTCACGTTTCGTCTTGCAACGGGTACGCTGTATGCGTCAGGATGGGTTTCTTGCCCACCCGGTCAAGCCTCGTCGCGGTATCCCTCCGACTCCGCCGCAGTGTATCAGAACCCTATGACGCCAACAACCGCGATGGCCCACCAGTACGTTTGCCCTATCAAGGCCCCATCCCGGATGTGGCGCCCAGCACCCGTTCGATGACCTCTATGAGCGGGGCGAATCGGAAGTTCCCTAGTAGTCGCACGAACTTTGACTCCACAGTGTGTCGGTTTCGTCTCTGGTACGCGAGGTAGAACGCCGCAGGATTCCCGGCTGCGGCGAGAGCTGTCCTCAGCCAGTCCGGCGTTGGACCCGTGTCGATGTCGTACGGGTGCAGATATGCAATGGCCGGGCGCTCGCGCTGGATGCGTCGCATCGCCCAACGCGTGTACCAGTAGGGGAAGTGTCGCAAGTACCCGCCGCCGCACGCCGGTAGCCGCTTTCGCAAGAAGGACACCACCGGGAGAGGCGCCTCCACGATGCTACGACCGTTACCCAACGTCATTCGGTGAATACCGAGCGGAAACCCGGCCCAGCCGTAGCGCTCGCTCTTTTGAAAGGGAAAGATACTGGAATCGTACTTAAAGCCCACTTCGGCTAGGATATCCAAGGCCCAATGCGTCTGCGGCGTGATGGAGAACGTCGGGGCACGGTGCCCCTGGATCGCGGCGCCGGACAAGTCCTCGAGCAGGGATTTGGCGTCGCCGATTTCGCGACGAAACTGCTCCGGCGTCAGTCTGAACACTTCCATATGGTAGAAGCCGTGCACGCCAAGTTCATGACCATCATTGACGATCGTGCGGACGAGTTCGGGGAACGTGGCGCCCACCTCACCCAGGACAAAGAACGTGGCGCGGACACCCCGGTTTCGAAGATGCTCCAGCAACCGGTTGGTGTTGGCGACGACTGCTTCGCTGGGCGGTCCCTGTTGCCCCAACAGGTTTCGGGCAACGATGCGGTGGTTGTCCTCCACGTCGATGGTCAGAGCATTGATCATACGTTGTCTGAATCACCAAAGGTCAGGTGCCAATCCGCCAAGTCGCTTGGCGGCTTCCGAAGTCCGGGAACCCCACTTGTGCGGTACACGAAATGAAACCGTTTGGGCAACCACCTCGGTTGCGGGCAGCGATAGCCCTCCTCTTGGAGAGCCCGCTGCAACAGGGGGCTGGTGGCCTGACACGTGATCAATCCCACGCCGCGCGAAATCAGTTCCCTCTCCGCGCTGCGCAAGAGCCCCCGAAGCACCGGCGTCCCGCCGCGGGCCACAACATCCACGATCATTCCGAAATCCAGTCCCAAGCGTCTCTGGACCGAGGTCACCACTGCACCCATCACTCGATCAGCCCGGCTGGTGACCAGCGTGCAGTAGTCCGAGGTCGGTTTGGCGCCGTAGCGCCAGTTCCAGTACGCGGCCGTCCGCCGAATCATCAGTGTGCCGCAGTCACGGGCGAATTCGTCGAATACGTCGTTCAAGTCGTCCGGGACGCGCACCACTCTCGCGTACTCCAGGTCCGGATCGTGGACCAAAGCGCTGCGTCGTCTGAAGAGAGTGTGAGGCAATCGACGCAACAGAGCCGCCGCGCCACCGAGCTTCGACCTAAACTCCGCCGGCCCGTCCGCAATCTTGAGATGGACCGGGATGAGTCCCGGATACTTCCACTCGCCGAAGCGGATGAACCCCTGCAGCGAGGCGTCGTTCGGCAGCGTCATGCTGAACTGCGCGCCGCGTCGCGCGACGTATTCGTTGGTGCTATCAATGAGCGAATGAAAGACCCCCCGACGCCGGTGGTCCGGGTGGGTCAACACGCCGGTGTACATCGCTCCGGTCAGCCGCTGCACTCCCCACTGATAGTCGAAGATCGCGACAGGTTGAATGCCGATTGGCCGCCCGTCATGCTCGGCCATCATGATCTCGGCCCGAAAGGCCGTGTCGTTCAGATAGCGCCACATCCAGTAGTCGCGGTTCAAGCCCGGACGGTCGGCGTAGGTTTTCCCAAACAGGTCCAAAAAAGCCGCGGTGTCCTCCGGGTGGCCCAGTCGATTTGTCCAGTACCGCCTACCTATGGACATCGCTCATGCGTTATCCGAGTCGCCAAAGGTCAGATGCCAGTCCGCCAATCGGCTCGGCTCTCTGGGGAGCCCGGGAACCCCCGAAATGCGGTACACGAAATTGAACCGTTTGGGCAACCACTCCGGTTTGGGACACCGGTAGCCCTCCTCCCGCAGCGCGCGCTGCAATATGGGACTGGTGGCTTGACAGGTGACCAATCCCGCTCCACGCGAAACCAGTTCCGCTTCGGCGTCTCGCAGGAGTTGCCGGAGAACCGGGAGCCCGCCGCGGCCCACGATGTCAAGCACCATTCCGAGCTGCAACCCCGCACGCTTCTGCACCGATGTCGCTACCACGCCCATCATGCGGCCGGCCCGACGAGCAACCAGAGTGCGATAAGCAACGTTGGGTCTGGCCAAGTACCGCCAGTTCCAATACGCGGTGGTTCGGCGGATCATCAAGGTTTCGCAGTCGCGGGCGAAGAGATCAAACACCTCATCTAATTCGTTCGGCATTGTGGTCACCTGCTCGCAGTCAAACGCCTGCTTGCCGATCGGATCGCCGCGGCGTCTGAAAAAAGGATGCGGCATCCAACCCAGTAGGGCTGCCGCAGCACGTCCCAGCCTCGGCCTGAGCATCACCGACCCATCCGCAACCTTCAGATACAGGGGGATGAATCCCGCATGGTGCCAGTCGGACCACCGGAGAAAGCCCTGCACTGACAGGTCATTCGGCATCGAAATGCTGAACTGCGCGCCTTGGCGGGCGAGATACTCGTTGGAACTGGCTACCATCGATCTGAAAATGCCCCGCCGGCGGTGGTCTGGATGCGTGAGCACTGCTGAATGCATCACTCCCTTCAGGCGCTCCTCGCCCCACTGAAAATCAAAAAACGCCATAGGCCGAATGGCTATGGGGCGCCCCTCGTGCTCGGCCATGATGATCACGGCGCGGAAGTCGGTGTCGCTCAGGTACCGCCACTGCCAATAGGACCAGTCCAGACCGGAACGGTCGGGGTACACCCTACGGACCAAGTCCCAAATGGCCGAGTTGTCCTCTGGCCAGCCCAATCGGTTTGTCCAGTATTGCTCGACCAATGGATATCGTCCTTTAAGTCATGCTCAGCGTGGGAGGATACTGTCATGCGGCCCCCGGTTACTTTTGCAGGCACTCCTGGAAGACCTCAGCCAGTCTTTTGGCAATGACCGTGCGATCATACTTCTTCATCGCCAACTCGTGGGCCTTACGCCCGACGGCGGTTCGCTCCTCGGGGTGGTCTGCCCAGTATTTGATCTTCGCCGCGAGGTCTTCCGCCGAATGGGGCTCGGCGGCCAACCCGACGCCAAGTTCTTCGACCAGTTCCGCCGTCGTGCCCGCGTAGTTCACCACGCTGGGTATGCCGGTGAACATGTAGTCGAAAATCTTGTTCGGGGTGACCCATCGAGGCCGGCGGATTGGCTTGAGGATCATCAGCCCGATATGACACGCAGCCAGAATATGCACCAGTTCTTTTTTCGGAATAGGGGCCAGGAAGTGAACGTTGGTCAGTCCCTTCTGGGCGACGCTGGCCCGGAGCGCCGCGCGCGATCTGCCGTCGCCGATGAGCACCAGGGCGATGTCGGGACGGTCCCGGAGATGTTCGGCCGCGGCCACCACCTGGGACAGACCGTTGGCGTCGCTGATCGACCCCGCATACACAGCGATGGTTTTGCCGTCCAGGCCGTGTCTCTTGATGTACTCGTGATTTGGCTTCAAATCGGCGAAGAGCGCGC
>JAUWNF010000594.1 GCA_030612785.1 Phycisphaerales bacterium | reverse complement strand
GGGGAGAACTTTGGTCTGCGGATTTCGCAGAAGTCCAGCATCAAGAACACGATCGAGGCGCTGAGTGAGTAGGGGCCTACTTCGCCGGGTATCCGGCGCGTTTGAGAAGCCGGCGGGTCAGACGCAGCCCGGCATCCCGGTTGTCCAACGTCTCGTTCAGTTGCGCCCGGTACACCGCGTCAAGCACTTCCTTGTAGATGGGCCCCCGGGGTCCCCGCATGTTTTGCAAGTCGTCCCCGTTCACCAACGGCGCGGGGGCGAGCTTTTCCGGTGGTATCCCGGCCGCCCGCGCCAGCAGAGTCTCGTGGGGCGTTACCGAATTCAGCCGCCCGTTGCACTCGGCGTAGAGCAGATCGCCAAGCCGCCCAAAACGGGCGTCGGACACCAGCAGCTTGACGTCGGCCAGCTCCAGCGTCTCCGCGTGAAGCACTCGCGGCAGTCTCTCGAGCAGCCACGCCACGCCTTTTTCGAGTTCGGCACTGCACCGTAGCCGCCGGCAGATCCGTCCCGCTTCTCGGGGCTTGAAGCGACGCAGCACCACCGCCATGGCCAGCATGAAGTCAGCGTCCTCGGGCAAGTGCGCCAGCCGCTCGGCCACGTCCGCCACCTCGGACGGAGACCACACCGCCTCGCCGAACGCGTAATCGAGCAGCCCGGAGTCAGCCAGCAACTCCCACCCGCGTCGCCGGGTGTTGCTGGTGAGTATGCGCTGAAGCTCTTGTTGGACTCGCTCGACACTGATCTCGCGGATGTGCCCGGCGCTCAACCGGATGGCGTCCAGCGTGCGCGGCTCGAGGTCGAAGCCCAGCACCGCGGCGAAACGCACCGCCCGCAGCATCCGCAGATGATCCTCCGCGAACCGTTTGGCGGGATCGCCGATCGCACGCACCAGCTTCGCCGCCAGGTCCGCCTGCCCACCGACGTAGTCGATGACGTGCCCGTCGGCCGGGTCCAGAAACATACCGTTGATGGGGAAATCCCGGCGCTGGGCATCCTCTTCCGCCGAAGTGAAACGGATCGAATCGGGATGGCGCCCGTCGCGGTAGTCGCCATCGGACCGGAATGTCGCCACCTCGATCATGTGGCCTTTCATGCGGACGATCACCACGCCGAACTGGGCCCCGACCTCCTCGGTACGGTGGAACCGGGCAACGACCTGCTCCGGCGTGGCGTTGGTCGCCACGTCGTAATCCTTCGGCTCGCGCCCTAGCAGCAGATCACGCACGCAACCACCCGCCAACAACGCCACGAACCCGTCCTGGCGTAAAATCGCGGCGACTCTCTCCGCCGCCTGCCGGCAAGACTGAGCGTTCACGGCGAATCCTCCACCCCTTGGTCCGCGGGGCCGGGCGGTCGTTGACTCTCGATAAACGTAATCCCCGTGCTCCCGTATCGCCGGACCGCGTGTACACGCCACGGCACGAGACCCGCAAGATCAAAACTGACGCCCTGGGGATGGTGCAGGACCAGCACGGGGCTTTCCGTCGCACGGGCGAAGGGGGTTAATTCATCGAGTAGCCGCACGACCTTGCCCTCCGCGCTCCCATCCTGCGCATCTCGATAGGGGGGGTCGAGAAACACCAGCGCACAGCGGTACTGCAAGAGGATCTCCGAAAGCCCCGACCACGCGTTCACCGGCTCGACGGCCCCGCCCGCTCCGACGTGCAGCTTCGCCAGATTGCGCCGCAAAACGCCCAAAGCGCACCCATCGCTCTCCACGAACACCGCCCCGCCCGCTCCGCGGGAGATCGCCTCCAGACCCAAGGTGCCCCCCCCGGCGAACACGTCCGCCACCACGATCGGTGGCAGCCTGCCGGGTGTTTCGTAGTAGGATCCCAGCGTATCGAACACCGCCGCCTTCACCCGATCGATCATGGGACGCGTGCGGTCGCCCGGCGGAACCTCGATCCTCCGCGAACGCCATTGCCCGGAGATGATTCGCACTGTCCCGGCGATTCTGCCACCCACGTTGCAAACTCCTCCCGACGCTTCCCTTTTCGCCGCATAGCGCGGTGGCGACTTGGGGCATCACCTCTTATAATCCCTCACCGGCAACCTATTGGCAAGGAAGCACGGCGATCATGGGATCAAATCTGTGTGAACATTGTACGGCAGCGTGCTGCAACCACGTGGCCCTGCCCATTGATGTCCCCGATACCAGGCGCGATTTCGACGACATCCGCTGGTACCTGATGCACACAGACGTTACCGTCTTCGTCGAGGACGGCGATTGGTACATCCAGTTCGCCACCCCCTGCCGCAATCTTGAACCGGACAACCGCTGTGGGATTTACGAGACTCGTCCCAAGATCTGCCGCGAATACAAGGCCGGTGAGTGTGATTACGAAGGCGGAGCCCATGACTACGAGCATCTCTTCACCCGTCCGGAGCACATCGAGGCGTACACCGCCCAGTGGGAGAAGAAGCGCCGATCCAAACGCGCCCAGGCCAAGCGGAAACCCGCGGCACGCTCCAGCCACGTGGCGAGCTCGCCCTACAGGGCCTGGCTGTAGCGGCGCCCCTTGTGGGGGGCGCGGCCGCGGTTCTCGTCACCCACAAGGGGTGACGCTACACGTGTTGGGGCTGCTACTCCCGCTGGTGGGTGGTTGTTTCAGCGGGTCTCTGGCGAGCAGCACGGGCCCGCGCTCAAGCGGCGTCTGGTCCGTGGCCAAACTCCAGGCCGCCCACGTGGGCGAGACCGTGCGCTTCAGCTTCATCCTCACTCAACCTCTCTAGAAGCACCCCGTCAGCC
>JAUWNF010000737.1 GCA_030612785.1 Phycisphaerales bacterium | reverse complement strand
ACAAGAACGGATCGGGGTCTGCGAATCCGTGCCGAAGTGGATGAGAATGTTTATCCTACAAAGGAAGTTGTTACACCGGAGCAACGGGCGAGGGTTCGCCTGCGGCCGGCCGCATTCCATGGTGAATGGAACTACGTCATTACGCCGCACTAGGAATCGTTTAACTTGTTCTTGCGCGAGCCCTTACGTACCAAATCGAACCTGCGGGCAAGCGCACGCTTCTCTACAAAGATCATACCACCTTGGCCAACTGTCTCGCGACTCTATCGATTGGCGTTTCTTTCCTTCAGGGTCAGTTCCCTGACAAGACAGATCAACGGACACGTGCCCGCGTTAATACCCGGCGGGGCGTCCGCCTTTGCGGGGGTCGCAGGCTCCGACCCAACCACCTTCGCGGCGCACGATGAACTGCACGATGCCGGTGCGCCGTTTCCGTGCGAGTTGGTGTCCGTGCTGGACAAGTCCCTGGACCAGGGCGGCCGGCGGCTCCGCGTCAAAGAAGACCTCGTTGGGTTCCCACTGATGATGTGGGCGGATCTGGGTCATGGCCTGCTCGGGATCGAGCCCGTAGTCGGTCAGATAAAGCAGGACGTTCAGCACGGAACTGATAATCCGCGGGCCGCCCGAGGCGCCCAACATCAGGAAGGGTTCCCCCTCCTTGAGCACGATGGTCGGGGTCATGCTGGAGAGCGGGCGCTTGCCGGGTGCGATTGCGTTGCGGTCGGATTGGAGCAAGTCGTAAGCGTTGGGCTCGCCGGGGCGCGTGGTGAAGTCGTCCATCTCGTTGTTGAGAATCAACCCCAGGCTATCCACGGCGAAGAGTGAACCAAACGTCGTGTAGATCTATTAGGTCGCCAAAACAATAAAAAAAAAATGATCGAAGACGCAGAAGTGACTCGTACCGGCGTCCTCGACCGGTGGCGACATGGTGCTGGTGGTCGGTTCCCGGGTACCGTAGGTGTCGTGGGCGCCGGTTCCGGCGACGTCAATGGTGCCGGCGCGCGTCCGGGCGTAGGGCTTGGAAGTGAGCAGCTTGACCGGCACGGAAACGAAGTCGGCATCCCCGAGCCAGCGTGCCCGATCGGCAAAGGCGTGCTTGAGCGCCTCGATCTGCAAGTGGGCCGCCAGCGGTCGATCGGTGTGGGCGAGCCCGGCCAAGTCGAAGTTCTCAAGGATGTTCAGGGTTTCCGCCAGCGCCGTCCCACCGGAGGAGCACGGCGGCATGGTGATGATCCGGTAACCGCGGTAGCTGAAGCAAATCGGTTCGCGCTCACGAACCCGGTAGGCCTCCATGTCGTCTCGCGTCAGGATGCCTCCGTGTGCCAGCACGTGACGCTCGATTTCTTCCGCGGCGGGACCGCGGTAGAAATGGCCCGCCCCACCGCGGGCGATCGCGTCCAGCAACCGTGCCAGTCGAGGCTGTACGAGCGGCTGCCCGACCTTCGGCAACTTTCCGCCGCCCAGGTGTGTTTCGTAAACGTAACCGCAAGCTGTCGTAAGCCGAGGATGGCGGCGGTACTTCT
>JAUWNF010000092.1 GCA_030612785.1 Phycisphaerales bacterium | reverse complement strand
CGCGCGGCGGTGTTGGTCATGCGTCAAGTCCAACGTCCAAGGGCCAAAGTCCAAGGGCCAAAGTCCAAGGTCCAAAGTCCAAGGTCGGAGGTCCAAGGGCTGAGGGCTCGGGGCCACTCTCTTGACTTTGGGCTTTGGACCTTGGACCTTGGACCTTATTGCACGATGCCTTTGGTCAGTCTCATGAACGCGGTTTCGAGGTTGACCTCTTCTTCCTTGATCTCCCGGATTTTGAAGTTGTTCTCAATGAGCGCCTTGACCAGGTGGGAAAAGTCGTGCGTGTCGGAGTCCATTTCCACCAGCAGGCGCCCGTCCTTCTGATCGACGCCCTTGACGCCCTTGGTGCGCTGCAGCAGCAAGGCTGCCAGGTCCATTTGCTCGACCACGCGGATGGTCAACCGTGTAGCCATCTTGACCCGCTGGATGATTTGCTGAATCGAACCATGGAAGAGCAGCTTGCCCTGCTCGATGATCCCCACCGTCGTGCACAACTCCGCCAGCTCGTGCAGAATGTGCGAGCTGATGATGATGGTCTTGCCCATGTGGTGCAGTTCCTTGAGCAACTCGCGGATTTCGACGCGCGCCCGCGGATCCAGGCCGCTGGCGGGCTCATCGAGCAGCAGCACGCGCGGATCGTGCAGCAGAACCCGCGCGATGCTCAGGCGCTGCTTCATGCCCCGAGACAAGGAGTCCACCAGGGCGTCGCGCTTGTACACCAGGTCGGTCAGTTCGAGCACGTCGCCCACTACCCGGGTGCGCTGCTTCCCGACGATGTTGTAGGCCGAAGCGAAAAACTCCAGATACTCCTGCACCACCATGTCCTCGTATGCCCCGAAGAAGTCGGGGACGTACCCGATCAGCGGGCGAATCTTTCGCGATTCATACCCGATGACGTGATCGCACACCCGGGCTTCGCCCCAGGTGGGTTGCAGCAGGGTGGCCAGGATCTTGATGGTGGTGGTCTTGCCGGCGCCGTTGGGCCCGATGTAACCGAAGCACTCTCCGTCGTCGATCTTGAGCTGGAGATTGTCCAGGGCGACGAGCTTGCCGTAACGCTTGGTCAGGTTGATGGTCTGCACGATCACGCGAAGGACTCCGCTGTCGTTGATCCCGGCGCGCGCACGTGTGCATAAGGGGCCGAGGCGTAGCTGATATTCGGAATTGAAAATTGAAAATTGAAAATTGAAAAAACCGGCGTTCCTGCGCATCCAGCGCCGATGCGGTCCGCGAGTCTTTCCATTTTCCATTTTCCATTTTCCATTTTCGGTTTCCTTCGCTCTGAGCGGTTTAGTTCCCGTTCCAGCTCTTGTTCTCCACAGGTATAATGATCCGATACACCGTACAGGACTCGTCGGGGACCACCCGCTTGTATACCCGGTTCGGGCTGGACCGCCGGGTGCAGAGACTCACCGGGCCGGGGTCCTCTTTGGCGAAACCTACCAGCAGAACCATGTCCTCGGTCAGGATGTCGCTGAGGTCCAGCGGCCGACAGCGTTCGCGCGAGAACAGGATCGGTTGGTCGGTATAAACGGACTTAATAGTAGTCGCGCTCTCATCGTACTCGGAAAGCGCCGTCAGCAGGAGCAAGGCTTCCTGGTAGCGTTCCTGCCGACCAGCCCTGATCTTGCTATCGTCGCGACCCCCGCCGAGTACGGCCTTGGCAAACTTGCCCCACCGATTCTGCCAGTCCAGTAGAGAGGTGTGCCACTGGTCCCACGTGCGGCGGGTCCCGTCCGGCTCGAAGTAGAGCCGCGTGGCCAATGGAACGGTCGCGCCGTCCTCGATAGTGCCTAGATAGTGGACCAGGGTTTCATAGCGCGCCTGGCGTTCCCCACCCGAGCGCGGCGAGACGTCCACGGTCCCGCGATACCGGTTGACGGTGGGCTGAAATAGGAAGCAGTCCTCCAAGTTCACGCCGAGCTTGTTGGTGATCGTGCTGGCGCTGTCGAAACAGGGCTCCTCGATGACGTCCGAGTCGGTTTCGGACTTGGGGAACGCGCGTTCGGTGATCCGCACCGAAGCGTCAATGCTCCCGCGCAGGTCGCCCCGCCAGCGCCCCTCGAACTGCTTGAGCGTGGCGCGGAGGGGCACCCCCCGCAACTCCGCGGTGGCGGGTCGAAGATCGTAAGTCCGCTGGTCGGCGAAGGTCTGTCCACTATCCCTTGAGGTCGGGCTCGCCGGCAGCGGTCGGAGGAAGCAATCGGTCTTTTGCGGTTCCGGCCTTTGGGCGTAGTTTTCCGCCAGCCACACGTCCAGAATCGAGTGCGTGCCGGTCTTGAGTCCCAAGTATGCGATCGCCGTCGCCCCCGGCTCACCGGCGATGGCGTCAACAATGGTTAATTGGTTTAGCTTCTGGCCGACGCCCCGGATGGTCTGCGCGGCGGCGATGCCCCCCACGCTGGCGACAGCCGCGAGCAGGGCGAAGACGGTCCAGTTGTGTCGTTCCCAGCCGCGCGCCTTTAGAAAACCCCACGAGCCGAAGGTGGATAGCCCGACATACGCCATGGCGAACAACATTGCGAACACCAGATAGATGCTCCCGATGGCGGTAAAGCCGATCCTCTGCTCAAGGGGCTTGTAGAGCGGCTCTTCGGGATACACCTCACTGGCTGTGGTGCGGATCTCCAGGACGCTGCGGAAGAACTTCGACGGGTCACACTTGGGGTCGATCAAGTCGCGCAGCGACGCGGCGATGAACACGAGTGCTCCCCGGCCAACGCGCCCGCGGGCGATCAGCGTGTCGAGGTTCGGGCTTTTCCTCTCGAGACCCGGGACGGGAAAGACCCTGCGAATGCCCGCCCCCTTCCGCAAAGAGCACTCCGCGAGCGGAATGGGCTCAGCATATTCAGGCTCCTCCGCGGGGAGATCGAGCCAGTCATCGCGAAATCGAGCGGCCTCTTTCAGCGTGGTGAGCGCTGCCACCTTCACCGGCAGCAGCGGCCCGAGCGCCTCGGTCTTCTGCAAAGCCGCCGCGTGCCGGGCGGTGGCGAGCACGAGCAGTCCACCCTGGCGGGTCCATTCCGCCAGGGCGTGCAGGCGAGCGTCGGCATTGTTGGTGATGGCGTTGGGGTCGGCTTCGTCCCAGACGACGCAGTCCACCGCCTCGAGCCCCTGCCAGCGCTCCGGGATGCCCCCGGGCGCAAGGTGGGCCACGTTCATGCCGCGCAGCGGGTGAAACTTCTGCTGCCGGTCGGCCAGACGCGCGATCTTGCCCATCTGCCCCGTGGATATCTCGAGGATCAGGTACTCATCGTCGCGGAGCACGGTGGGCGCGTCGGCGGGGCGGATCGAAGACGCCAACTCACCGCCGGACACCATTTTCACGATTTCATCGTCATCGTTCAGCAACTCGACCTCGATAAACACCCTGCCATCGGGGCCGACGGTGGGCAAGGTGTACAGCGTGTATTCCTGGGTGGCTCGCGAATCGGCGTTGAGCAGCACGTCGTGGTAGTCGTAGCAGACGTCGCCGTCACGGTCACGCTGTCTGGCGCGGAGCGTGCCGTTGAACTGGGTTTGGCCTTCGAGCGTCAGTCGAACCACGATCGGGGTCCAGACGCCAGCGCGAACCACCCAGCCGCTACCCAGCGCGGCGCCCCGGGCGTTGAATCCGGCGCTGACGACGTCGCCGATGATCGCAGCCGAGGCCGACGCGGGAAACGCCAGCCCCAGCAGGGCGACCCCCATCGGAATCAAGTATCGCGGATGAACGGATCGCATTGGGGGGCGCATGGGAATTCCCTTCATCCGGTCCTCAGTTCAGCGTACGACGAGCACGGCTTCGCGGATCCTCGACGCTTCGCCACGGGCGGGCCTGCGGGGCGGGCACTAGGCTCATCCACGGTGCGTGGGGGCCCGATCGACAACAAGCCGCCCCGAGACATACCGCGAACCTCCTCTCACACCAGGAGATTGTATCCCCGGCCGCCAGACCGGACAAGCTGCGCAGCGCACACGCCTTCTCTATAGACCATTCGATCCGTTCGACGCTTTCTTACAAGGAACCGTCGGGCTGGTTGCGGATTACGGGGCAGTGCGACGGAGGTCCTGACCCCTTTCACCTTGCCTCTTTTACACCCGCAGAAGTGACTGAAACCGCTCGACCGTGAGGCCGGCTTGCCGAATAAGGTTGCGCAGCGTGCCCTTGGCCAACTCGCGGTGATCCGGGACCGTGAGACGCCGATGCGGTGGGTCACAATGGCGGAGGATGATATGGCTGCCGGTCTGGTGATCCACCATGTAACCGAGCTTTTGGAATGCCCGGACAGCTTCGCGCCCCGACACGACGGGCAGCTTGCTCACGTGGGGACCTCCACGGTCTCTTCCCAGATAGACGGCGGGATCGGTTCGTTGTGTTTGTGGAGGCTCTCCAGGTAGCCGGCGATGGCATCCTTGATGTTGGTGATGGCCTCGTCGCGGGTCTGGCCCTGGCTAACGCAACCCGGTAGCGACGGACAGCCGGCGACGAACATCCCGTCTTCGTCCTGCTCGATAAGCACGCGATAACGCGCCATGATAGACCTCCGATTCTGTGATTATTATAACGCCTGAGGTCTGCCCCGGGAAGCACGGTTACTCGTCGAAAATGTTGGCGGGTTCGTCGACGCTTTCGTCAACGCGTTGCTGAGAGGGCTGCTCGCCGTCGAATGAGAACAGCATGGGCTCCTCGTCGATCAAGGCGCGAACGTGGACCGGGCGGTTCCAGATTTCGAAGATGTTCTTGAGCGTCTCGGTGGCGGTTTTGATCTCCAAGTCGATGCCGCAGTGTTTGTGCCCCAGGTAGAGCTCGCCGCGATTGCGGTAGTTGGCGTCCAGCACGTAGATGTACGGTTGGGCGTGGTTGGTCAACATGAAAAGCATCTGCTGCTTGATGGAGTCAAAGTCGCGGTTGACCACCACCATGCGGCCGGTGGCCGGGTCCTGCCGGTATTGATAGAGGCTGTGGTCCTCGACGAACTCGGGAGTCAGGAACTCGTCAATGAAGGTAACGTCGTTGTGTATGGCGCGGACTTCAAAGATTTTCTGTCGCCCTGGTGATCGCCTTCCAACCACGCGTCCTTTCCATTCATCGCCGTCGCCCCAGTTGCGCCGCTCCTGCATGTTGTCGCAACGATCGTACTCCAGCCCGTGGCGGCCGGTGTTCCAGCGGCGCTCGAGGTCCCGGAACAACTCCAGGCCCAGCTTGTAGGGATTCAGCCTGCCCGGGGAAGTGGCCAGCGTGCCCGCGTTGTGCTCGCAGTAGGTGATCAGTTCGCTGTCCTCCAGGCCGTAGTTGGTCATGATGATGGAGTGCCAGTAGCTGGCCCAGCCTTCGTTCATGATTTTGGTCTGGCCCTGGGGCGCGAAGTAATAGGCTTCCTCGCGGATGATCGCCAGGATGTCCGCCTCCCAGTCGTCCAAGGGGGCGTGCTCCAACAGGAACAGCATCACGTCGCGCACGGGGGCTACGGGGAATCTCCCATAGGCTGCTTCGGCTTGTTCCATCTGCTCTCGGCGCTGCCGCTCCAGCACCTCCGGCGGATTGATGTAGCGGTCCATGTAGCCCTTGGCCGGGTAGCGGGCGACTTCCCGATCGGCTTGGGGCCCCTGTCGTTCGCGGGGGACACGTTGGGGGGCACGTTCCATAAACACCGAGTGCGCGTCGATGAGGTTCTCCAGCGCCAGGCACGTATCGATGAAGCGCTCCACCGTTTCCAGACCGTAGCGCTCGATGTAACGGCGGATGCGCGTGGCGTGGTTGGCCATGTCGTCGATCATGCGCCGGTTGGATTTGGAGAACCACACATTGTTCTTGAAGAAATCGCAGTGGGCATAAACGTGGGCCATCACCGTCTTCTGGTCAACCAGGGCGTTGTCGTCGAGCAGGTAGGCGTAACAGGGGTCGTTGTTGATGACCATCTCGTAGATCTTGCCCAGGCCGTAGCGCCCCTGCTTGCGCAGTCTCTCGTATTCCATCCCGAAGCGCCAATGCGGATAGCGCTGGGGGAACCCGCCATAGGCCGCCACCTGGCTGATCTGCTCGAAGGTCAGCATCTCGAAGAGGACGGGAAAGAAATCGAGTTCCTCGGTGCGCGCGTATTCGGCCATCCTTTCGGCCCATTCAGAGAGCTCTTGGGACAGCCCGGCGCAGGACATCACTACCGCCCCCTATCTTCCAGCCGAGAAAAAGGCCTTGATACTGTCGTAAATGTCGTCCTTGACGTTGACCCGGGTGGTCACCATGTTCTCCACATCCTGGAGATGTTCGCGCAGCACATTGATGAAATTGCCGCTGCCGTATGCGCTGGCCACCTGGCAATACCCGAACATGTTGATCTGCGGCAGCAGTTGGTCGCGCAGCATGTTGCAGCATTCCCGGCTGTCCGATTCGCTGCTGTTGTCGCCGTCGGAAAAGTGGAACAGGTAAACGTTCCACTCCTCGGGGCTGTAGGATTGCTCGATGAGTTCGCGGCCGACGTTGAAGGCTGAGCTGATCCGCGTGCCCCCGTCCTCGCGCAAGTGGAAGAAGGTCTCGCGATCCACCTCGCCGGCGCGGACGTCGTGGACGATGTAGCGGCTCTCGATGCCCTGGTAATTGCGCCGCAGCCAAGCGTCGATCCAGAACGCCTCCAGGCGGACCAGCTCCTTCTGCTCATCGCCCATCGAGCCGGAGACGTCCATCATGTAGATGATCACCGCGTTGGATTGCGGGCTGCGGATCGTCTTCCAACTCCGGTACAATTTGTCGCGGCGTTCGAGCACGATCCGCGGGCGAGCGGGATTGTACGTGCCGCTCATAATCTGCCGGCGCAGGGCCCGACGGTACGAGCGTCGGAAGTGGCGCAGGGACTCAGGCCCGCTCTGGCGAATCCCGCTGTAGCGGTCTTTTTCCGAAGTGATGTTGTGTTTCCCCTTGGGCTCGATGCGCGGCAGTTGCAGCTCCTCGCCGAGGATATCGGCCAGCTCGTCGAGGGTGACTTCGACCTCGAGGATATGATGCCCTTCCTCGGTCCCTCCCGGACCGATGCCCTCGCCGTCCGCTCCCACCTCGTCGCCGGCCTTGCCCTCCCCGGAGCCGACGCCGGAGTCACTGTTGTCCCCATAGCGGAAGTACGGCGTGTCGATCCCCCGCACCGGGATGCTGACCAGGTGCTTGCCCTCCTTGCCGAGAAGCTCCCCGCGCGTCAAGAACTTGCGGAGATCCTCGCGGATCTTGCCCTTGACGATCTGGCGAAAGCGTTGATGGTCCTTTTGAATCCTCATGGGCTTAGAAGGCAGGAGGCAAGAGGCAAGAGGCAAGAGTTCGCCTCCGCGCGCCCGCGTGATCCGCAGGGTGCTCTGCCTCAGGGTACATAGGCTCCCCACGCCTCATCTGCCACCTCCGTTGGACTGGGCTCTCCTCAACTCCAGCACTTCCCGGAAATTTGCATATATTTCGATCAAACGCTGTTTGCGCCGTAGCTCCAGGACCATAGGGCGAACTGCCGCAATACGGTCCGGAAGCTCCATGCTCTTCATCTCGTCTTTCGTCACGTCCGGTGGCAAACGCTTGCGTTTAATGCTGTTGCATTTAGCGCATGCGAGGACCTTGTTCAGACCGTAATCTTCCTCTCCGCCGTGGTCCTTCGGGAGCACGTGGTCGTACTGGCAGGACCAGAAGACTTCTGGCGAACCCACGATATCCGCACCACAGTATTCGCAGTATCCGTTGGCGCGCAACATGATCTCTATGGCCTCTTTTGTCCACCGTACATTCTCCGGCAGCTTGGGGCTCATCCAGCGATTGCGCAGTTTCTTTTCCATGTCCTTATAGTTGTCCGCCGGTGTGTCGTTCATAGCCATCCTACTTGCTCCCTTCCACTGCCCGGATGAGCCCGAAGATGATGCGATCCACTTCCTCGGCCGACGCAATGCACGATTGCGCGCGATCCTTATCCACGAACCCCAACTCCTCTGCCAAAACCAATTGGGTCACCACTTCCGCCACGGACCCACGAGCAATGTTAAGGAACCTCAAGTAATCTCTTGTGCTACGACGGCCGTAGCCCTCGGCGATGTTGGAAGGGACCGACACGGCTGCCCGACGGATTTGGGAAATCAACCCAAACCGTTCAGCACGAGGGAACGTGGCCGATATCGCGTACACCTGTTTGCAGAGCACGATAGCTTTCTGCCACGCCACCAAATCGCGGTATGACTTGATCGGCTCCGCCATGACATCTCCCTCCGCCCTGTAGCTTCCACCTTTTGCCTTTTGCCTTTTGCCTTTTGCCTCTTGCCTCTTGCCTCTTCCCTCTTGCCTCTTGCCTATTCCTCCTGCTTCGAGTCTCCTCGTGCAAAGATACTGGCCACGTAGTTCAACACGTCCGTGGCGCTGGTCTCGTTGTATCCGAAGTACTTGATCAAGCGCTGCTTGACCACGTCGATCTTGGCCTGGGTCTCGTCGTCGACCACGCCGGACACGACGTTCTTCAGCTTGATGGTGTCGCGCTGGTCCTCGAAGAGCTTGAGTTCCAGGGCCTTGTGCAGCCGCGCGTTGGTGGTGTACTCGAACTTCTTGCCATCCAAGGACAGGGCCCCGATGTAATTCATGATCTCCTGCCGGAAATCGTCCTTGCGGCTTTCGGGGATGTCGATTTTCTCTTCGATCGAGCGCATCAGTCGCTCGTCGGGTTCCTCGTCCTTGCCGGTGTACCGGTTGCGCACCTTCTCATGCTGGGTGTAGGCGCGGACGTTGTCGATGTAATTTGAGCACAGGCGCATGATGGCGTCCTCGTCGGCGCTGATCGCCCGCTGGACCTCGGTCTTGAGGATGTCCTCGTACTCCTCGCGCACGACGCCCAATAGCTCGCGGTAGCGCTTCTTGGTCTCCTCGTCGTTGATCAAGCTGTGGTGGGCCAACCCCCCCTCCAGTTCGTTCATCACCATGAAGGGGTTGACGCATTTCTCCTGCATGGCCTGTTCGCAGACCAGGCTGTTGGAGACCTTGTCCTGAATGTAGCGGGGCGAGACTCCCAGCATGCCTTCGCGCGGGGCGTCCTGGCGCAACTCGACCACCGAATCCTCGGTGAAGTTGGGGATGCTCTTGCCGTTGTACAGCTTGAGCTTTTGCAAGAGGGTCAGTCCGGCTTTCTTGGGCTCCTCCAGGCGGGTGAGCACCGCCCACATCGCAGCCATCTCGATGGTGTGCGGGGCCAGGTGAATCCCGCGGATGCGCTCTTTGTTGAAGTCCTTTTCGTAGATTTTGACCTCGTCGTCGAGCCTGGTGTTGTAGGGGATGTCGATCTTGACGGTTCGGTCGCGGAACGCCTCCATCATCTCGTTGGCCTGCAGCTTCTTGTATTCCGGCTCGTTGGTGTGCCCGATGATGATCTCGTCGATATCGGTCTGGGCGAACTTCTTGGGTTTGATCACGTGCTCCTGCGAAGCGCCCAGCAGATCGTAGAGGAACGCCACGTCGAGCTTGAGCACCTCGATGAACTCGACCAGCCCGCGGTTGGCGATATTGAGTTCGCCGTCGAAGTTGAAGGCCCGCGGATCGCTGTCGCTGCCGTACTCGGCGATCTTGCGGTAGTTGATGTCGCCGGTCAGTTCGGTCGAATCCTGGTTCTTCTCGT
>JAUWNF010000287.1 GCA_030612785.1 Phycisphaerales bacterium | reverse complement strand
TTCATAGCGTCCCGGACCGGTCTGGGAAAAGACCAGCGACGTGGTGGTCTGATCCGGGTTGATGACCACGCTGGGGAGTTGCAGGAAGTTCAGGTAGTCGGCGTTTTTGTCCAGGGCCTCAAGCACCACGCGTCCGCGATTGCCTTCGATCCGCGTGAAGGTCTCGAAGTTGGCGGGCGACTCCTGCCGCATGGACCAGCGGAGGATCTGGGCCCACAGCTTGGCGAATTTGGGCCATCGGGTCCAATCCCGGCCCCATCGCGGCCAGTTCCCGCTGGTGAATGCCACGGTTTTGCCCAGTTCGCACTGCCAATGGGCCAGGCCGGGATCGTCGCCGGCCTTGCTCGCCCGCCCCCGCGGCACCTGGGCCATCGGCTTGAGCGAAGTCAACACCAACCCGCCCAATTGTGGGATGGCTTCATCAGGACGCAGGCCCGTGAGGAGATCGCTGAAGGCGAACCGAATCTGCGGTGGGAACGGCTCGTCGATGATCAGCGGCTTGCGAATGACCTTCGATTCCTTGACGAAAATCTTAGGCAATGTGCGCGGGTTGCGACAGGCGTAGAATCGCCCGCCGGTCTTCTTGGCGATGTCCCGTAGCGACTGGTCCATGCAGTGCTGCCCGTAGCCGATTCCGATGGTGCTGATGGTGATCTTCTCTTTGACGAACCCGTCGAGGGTGGCTTTGCTGGGTTGGCTGGGGTCGCCGTCGCTGATGATAATGACGTGTTTCTGGGCGGCGTCGGTGGCCTTTAGCCCCCTCAAAGCCATGTTCAAGGTGGTGTGGAAGTCGGGCATGTCGCCGATTTTCATCGCGTTGATTCGGCTCTTGATGCGGTTCTTGTTGGAGGCCAACTGCAACGGCACTTCCCAGTTCACGCCCATCGGGCTCCAGGAATAGGCCAGCACGCCGATGTAATCGCGCGAACTGATCGTATCGACGGACTTCTTGGCCACTTCCTTACCGTAGACGTTGCCGCGGGGGATTTCGCAACTGTGCATGATCAACACCAGCGCCCCCCGCGGGATGATCTTCTTGTGCTTGATCTCGCAGGTGACCGGCAGCACTTCTTCCACCGGCGTGCCGATCCAGCCGCCCGCGCCGAACGCCTCGTCCCCGCCGGTCATGATCAACCCGCCGCCGAGGTCCTTGACGTAGGTGGCCAGCATGCGCTGATCCTCGTCGGTGAACATGCTGGCGGGCACGTTGGCCAGGACGATCGCCGAGTAGTGCATCATCTCCAGCAGGTCGATTTCACCTTCGGTGACGTCGCGTAAGTCAGCCAACACGTTCTCTTTGTGCAGGGCATCCAGCAACGGCGCGTCGTGCTCCGGCTTGAGCGACAGAATGAGGGCCTTGCGCTTGCCGGGCACGACGGAGAAGGCGGTGGCCCGGTTGTTGGCGGTCATCTCGTCCATGTGCTCGGCGTCGGGATAAAACTCGGCGGAGAAGCGTTGGGGTCCGGTCGAGTGGATGGGCAGTTTGATGATAAAGGGGTTGTTGCCCGGTTGCAGTTCGACGCGGGCGTACTCCTCGGGCAAGGGCACCTCTCGACCGTTGTGCTCCAGGTAGATGCGCCCACGGGCGCGTTTGCGCGAGTGGATCAACATGCGGATGGGGACCTGTTCGCCCTTCTCGGCGTAGGTCGGCACCATCAGGCGGTCGAAGTAAATCTCATTGTCGTGGCGGTACCAGAGCGGCACCACGTCGATGACCACCCCGTCGGCCCGGGCCCGTTGTGCCTCGGCCAGCACGTCCCCCATGTTGTCGTTCCCATCGGAAGCCAGCACGATGCGCTTGGCCGTGTCGTGCGGGAACATCGCCATGGCCAGCCGAATCGCGGAGGCAATGTTGGTTCGATCGGGGTTGGGGATCACCGGAAGCCGCCCCAGCAGTTGATCGCTGTAGCCACCGCGCATGGGGAGCTGTTCGAGGTAGGCACCGCCGGCAAAGTCGATCAGCCCCACGCGGTCGTCGGGTCTGGCCTTCTTGCTCACGTCGTGGATGTACTGCTCCACCTCGTGCTGTAGCTTGTCCACGCTGTTGGAGCGGTCCATCAGGAACAGCACGGTCAGATCGTCGTTCTCGGTGACTTTAACGATGCGGGCCAGGGCCATCGCCAGCACGACGATCACCAGGCTACGCACCGTCATCGCCAGCACACGGCGCACCGGGTCCAAGCCCGCCAGGCTACGCAGGGAGACCAGCACCAGTGCCGGCACCAGCAAGCACAGCCAAAGCCACTTGGGCTCCTCGAACGAGAATGGCAACACCAACGCGATCACGGTTCGTACTTGACAATCTGGATGCGGCTATTGAGGGCGTCCACTACGTATATTCGTCCGTCGAGGCCCACGGCAACGCCCCACGGGGCGCAGAGTTCGCCGAGCCGGCGCCCCGGCGTGCCCCATACTCCGAGGGAGCGGCCCTGTTTATCAAACCACTGCAAGCGGTTGTTTTCGTACTCGCACACCATGATGGTATTTTGCCTGGTGACGGTCAAATCATACGGGTAGCGCATCCGCCCCGGCTCCCGCCCCATTCCTCCGAAAGTGAGCAGCACGTTGCCCTCCAGATCGAAGCGGATCACCCGGTGATTGCAGGCGTCGGCCACCCACAGGGTCTGCTCGTCGTCGATGTCGAGGGCCGCCGGCCGGGCCAGCCTCAGCCCGTCGATCGGTTCTTCGCCAATGGCTCTGACAAATTGTAAGTCGGGCGACCACTTGGTGATGCGGTCATTGCCGTTGTACTCTCCGACGTAGATGAAGCCGGCGGCGTCGATGGCGACGTCGGTCGGCAGCTCGAACTCGCCGTCGCCGCGCCCGTGTTCGCCGAATCGGCCGAGGAGTTGCCCGTCACGATCGTAGATGAGCACGCGATGATAGTGCGTGTCGGCGACGAAGATTCGACCGTCGGGGTGTACGGTCAAACCGATGGGTTTGCCGGCCTGCTTTTTCGGCGTGCGCCAGGAGATCTCGAACCGGCCTTCGGCATTGAATCGTTGAATGCGCGCCGACTTATCCACCACGAAGACGGACCCGTCGGGGGCGGTGGCGATGGCCCGCGGGTAGCTGAACTCGCCGGGGCCCAACCCCTGTCCGCCGAACACGCCGATTACGCCGTTGTCCGACAGCGGTGGTGGATCACAACTTGCGCCCAACAGCGCTGCGACGAGTCCGATGCATTGAGCCCAACGAGCCGTGGGCTTCAGCCCGCGCGGACCGACAGCAATCGAAGGGGTCCGCACCGCCGCAGGGTAGCACGGACAAGGGCCGCGCGAACGAACGTTGCGCGTCAAGCGAATACGCCGAGGCGGTGGTCCTTGTCCGTGTCTTCCGCGCATGCTTCCCATCGAGTTATCACCCGGGAGATGGGCCGCGAATCACGACGGTCAATCCTCGTCGCTCGCCCCGGACTCCGTCGCCCCATCTTCGCCGGACGATGACGCAGACTTGTCACTCGCCGCCGGACGGCTCGGTTTGCCCAGAGCCTTTTGGACGTACGAGAAGTATTCCTTGACCGACTTCTGATATTGGCGGGGGATGCGGTCGCGGTTGATCGCGTCGGTGGCGTCGCGTTCCTCCGCCGCCACGACCTCGGCCAACTCCGAGGTGACCCCACCCTTGAGTTGCTCAGCGTCGACCAGGAACTGGCCGATGATCTTGCCCTTGCCGGTGTGCACCTTTTGACGGTGAATCTTATAGCCGAAACCGCTGGTGTCGTCCTCGGGGGCGAGTCCGCCCCGACCTTGGCCGAGCTTGCCCATGCCGGGACCTTTGCCCCCGTTCTTGCAGCCGGAGCCCGGGCACAGCCCGTTCTTGGCGTTCTGACATTGGGAAAGCTGCGATTCGAGCTGGTTCATCTCTTGCTCAAGCTGCTCCAGTTCGCTGAGTTGATCGCCCGCCGCCTGCATCTGACCCGCGGCCCCTTCCATGTCGCCCTGGGCGGCGGCGCTGGCGGCGTTGCCCATCGCCTGACTCATCCGCTGGCATGCGGTGCAGGCGGCCTGACGGCTCTGCAACTGCTTGGCCAACTTATCGATCTGCTTCTGCGAAAGACCCTGCTCCCGGAGCAGCTTCTTGAGTTGGTCGAGGTCCTTTTTGCTCAGGTTCTTGAGCAATCGCTCGACGTCTTCCTTCTTGATCCCGGCCTGTTCGAGCTTCTCGCGCAGTTGCTTGTCGTCGGCGATCTTGTCCAGTTGTTTGGCCAAGTCCTTCAACTGGTCCTGCAGTTGCTTGACCATCTCCTGGTCCTCTTTGTGCTTGAGCGTGGCCAGCATGTCCTGTAGGCGCTGGACCTCCTCCTTGGCGGCCTTGAAATCGCCCTTGGCCAGAGCTTTGGTCAGCTTCTGCGTGGCACCCTGGTTCCGCTGGCGGACGCGGCGGAGCATCTTCTTCATCTCGCTAACCTGATCGAAACGCTGGTCGGCGCGCTGCTTCCGCAGGACGTCGGACAGCTTGTCGATCTTCTTGATCGCCTCCCGGCGGATGTCCTGCGGTTGCATCAGCTTGCCGGCCGGTTCCTGCTCCAGCTTCTCCAACTCCTTCTTGAGGTCTTCGAGGGCCGGGTTGGTCTCCGCGATCTTCTTGATCGGCTTGAGCCGTTCCTTGACCTCGACGCGGGTTCTTTCGACACGGCGGGCGAGTTCGCGTTGTTCCCTGGCTTCGGAGCGCTCCAACATGCCGTCGGGCAACAGCAGCATGATTCCCGCCACGAGAACCGCGGCGAACGTGTACACTGCCGGTGTCGGGAAGCGCAGCTTGATGTGCTGTCGCACCGAGACGGAGCCGGCCACCTCCTGGGCGTCCTGCAACACCGCACGCTCGAAGGGATCGCTGGAGGACGTGCAATACAGCCCGCTGCTGACCCGCTCGCGTAGACCGGCGGCCTCATCCAACGCCGCCGCCGCGACGTGTTGATCGGGACGCCCCACCAGGGACCAGATCAGAGACGCGAGGAACGCGCCGACCGCCAGTCCCATCCCGATCCCCAGTAGCGGCCACTGGAACCCGCAGAGCCGACTGATGAACGCGACGACTGCGAAAGTCCCCGCCACTACGGCGGTGGTCCAGGAGACCTGCCGGAGCCAGCGGTTACTCCATAGTCGGACCTGGGTTCTGCGGACCTGACGATCCAACTCGGTCACGGCTCGGCCCTCAACTTTCGCTCGCCAAAGGCTTTAAGTACCCAACGCCCTATATCATACGCCTCGCCCACGCCCCGGGCAACCGACCGTACCGGCCACCCGTGGTAGATTAGGTGCACCACCGGTGTTTCATACACATCTGAATGCGTTTTGGGTCCG
>JAUWNF010000333.1 GCA_030612785.1 Phycisphaerales bacterium | reverse complement strand
CATGACCGGGCCTACGACCGATGCACCAACCCGTCAGTACTTCGCTGAACGCGACTACTTTGGGCTTGCCCCCGAAGACGTGTTTTTCTTCTGCCAGGGCGTGATGCCCGCCGTGGGACTGGACGGCCGGATTCTCCTCGATCAGAAGCATCGTGTTGCACTATCGCCCGACGGTCACGGCGGATGCCTGCTGGCTTTGTCCACTCGCGGCGCCTTGCAGGACATGCGCCGGCGCGGCATCGAGGCAATCAGCTACTTCCAGGTGGACAATCCGTTGGCCTCCCCCGCCGACCCGCTATTCATCGGACTGCATGCATCCACCGGCTCGGAGATGTCCGCCATTGCCGTGCCCAAGGCCGACGATCTGGAGCGCGTCGGCAACTTCGCCCGCGTCAACGGACGTCTGTGTGTCGTCGAGTACTCCGATCTGCCCGACGAGTTGGCCCACGCACGCGACCCCGACGGCTCACGGAAGTTCGACGACGGCAGTATCGCGGTCCATGCGTTTTCGCGCACGTTCCTCGAACGCCTCACCAAGGGTGAAGGCCCCATCGCGCTGCCCTGGCATCTCGCCGAAAAGACGGTGCCCTATGTTGATGTGGCGACCGGCGAACGAGTTGTCCCCGACCGGCCGAACGCGGTGAAGCTGGAGTTGTTTGTTTTCGATGCCCTGCCGCTAGCGCGGCAAGCCCTGGTCCTGCGGCAGGATCGCGCCGAGTGTTTCAGCCCGGTTAAGAACGCCGAGGGTGTGGACAGCCCCGCCACGGCGCGACGCGACATGTCCCGTCGGGTGGCGCGTTGGCTGGAGGCCTGCGGGGTCAAAGTGCCACGCACTCCGGACGGCGAGCCCGACGGCGTGTTTGAGATCAGCCCGACGCTGGCCCTCGACGCGGAGCAGCTCCGCTCCGCCTTGACCGAGCTGCCCGTCATCAAGTCGGGTGCCCGGCTCTATTTCGGCTGAGACCAACTCCGGCCCGGCGCGAACATCCCACGCTAACCACACGGTGGTTCGCGGCCTGAGCGTAGTGATCGGCGATCGGGGTATCTCGTTGACCCGCGTCAGCCGCAAAAGCATAATGGTCGGATGCAGCGCGACGAAGAGGAGGATCACTGGCAGGACCGTGGTTATCCGGGCTCCGGACCGGTGGACGGCGGTTCAGGCCACCCGGATGATCCCGAACTCGTTCAGCGTCTACGTGATGGCGATGGGGATGCCCTCCGCGCCCTAATGGGCCGGTACGACCGCCTGGTGCGCTACGCCGTTTTCCGCCTCTGCCGTGCCGAGTGTGTGCAGGACCCCACGTTCCTCGACTCCCGGGCCTCGGAAACCTGGACAGGGTTCGTCAGGTCGATTCAACGGACCGACTGCGAGTCGCCCAAGAATCTCAAAACCTATCTTATCCAAATTGCCAAGAACAAGTGCGCCGACGCTCTGCGCCAGTCGGAAGGGGTCGCTCCGGGAGAGACCGGCGACCGGGCGGGTGATTTGAGCGTTATCGAGGCGGCGTCCCCGGCGAGCCTTGAACTGCTCATCCAAGCCGAGGAGGTGCTGGCTTTACGAGAGTGCCTGGAGAAGCTAAGTCACGCTGATAAAAGGCTTTGCGACCAGATGGAGCACCTTGTGGCGGGACGCTGGAAGCTGGCCGCTGAGGCCCTGGGCATGCCGGAATCGACCCTCCGGTCGCGGTGGGCAGGCGTAGTCGGCAAGTTGAAATCCTGCCTTGAGAAAAAAAAACAAAAACTTTTCGCGCGTCCTCCCTGTCCAGGCGACTCCTAGGATGAAGGCACAATGTGCCGTCGAGGATAGGTTATGGTGTACGAGCGAAGCCAGTTCGATGAATTCGACCGTCTGATGCTCGAAGCGAAAGAAGCGGAGCAGGCGGGCGTTTTCGAATTAACGCCGGTTGACGTGGAGGCGTTGGTGGCTGAGCCCGTGACGATCGGCCCCGCCCACTGGTATCGCCACGTGCTGGTGGGGCTGCCTCTGGCGGCGTGCATTGCGATGTTCTTCGGGGTTGCGACGCTCTGGCAGACCGGCTCGGGGACCGGCGAGGTCCTGATAACCGGTACGGCGGCGGTCTCCACCTTCGGCGGTGCGATTGCAACAACTGTCGAGCGTTGTCAGACCATGGAGAACTTTCGGTTCTGTTTTGCCGGACCGGATGTTCCGGTTGGTGGGGAGTGCCGATGTGTGGACTTCGATGGCGATGGCGACGTCGATCTGCGCGATATGGGCGCTTTCCAGGTGAACAGGTCTATCGATTAATTAGTAGTCAAACGTGTTGCGCGTTTTGATCACCCGTCGGCGGCGTAGCCGGCGGGTACTTTTTTGCCCCTCGCCGGTTCGGCGGTTGCGGCAGACTGCCGCCCCAGCTAGCATATGGAGCGTGGCCGCCGAGGTTGCCTCTCTGTCGCACCGGGCCGGCCAATGGTTTGAGGAGAAGTGCGATGCCGCGTCCAAGTAAGACCGTGCGAAGACAGAAGGTCAACGCCGGTATCGAGTACAGAAAGGGCAATCGAAAAGAGGCCTATGCTCTGTGGACCAAGGCTGCCGAGGGTCGCAGAGAACTACAGGCCAAGAAGAAAAAGAACCTGCCGGGCCAGGATGTGCAGGACTAATTCCTCGGCGGAACAGGACCTCGCCATGTCGGAAGCGCGCCCCGGCGAAGACGGTCTCAATCCGAGAACGTCGAGGTTGCGGCTCGCGGGGGGGCTGGCGGTGCTGGTTCTCGCTGCCTATATGCCTGCGCTGCGTGGTGGCTTCGTCATCAGCGACGACTCGGTGCTGGCCCGCAATCCCCGGCTTACCGCCCCCGATGGCCTGTGGCGGATTTGGTTCTCAACCGAGAGTGAGCAGTATCAGCCACTGGTGCAAACCTCGTACTGGCTGGAGCACCGAATCTGGGGCTTGAGGCCTTGGGGGTACCACTTGGTTAACGTGATGCTGCACGTCGCCAACGCGCTGCTGGTCTGGTCCTTGTTGCGCAAAATCGGGGTCAAGGGGGCGGCGGTGGCGGCGGCGCTTTTCGCACTTCATCCGGTGAACGTCGAGTCGGTGGCCTGGATTTATGAACGCAAGAACGTGTTGTCCGGGCTGTTCTATTTCCTGACCTTCGCCGCTCTGTTTCGCTTCGACGAGGACCACGGTTGGCGCTGGTATGGAATCGCCCTATTGCTGTTTGTGGCGGCCTTGCTGAGCAAGGCCTCAACGGTGGTTCTGCCGGCGGTATTGCTGCTGTACTGGTGGTGGGGGCGGACCTCGTGGCGCTGGCGGAAGCTGGCGGCGAGCATTCCCTTCTTTGTCCTGGCGGGGTCGATGGCGGCCCTGACGGTCTGGTACGAGAAGCAGCACACGGGGGCCATCGGCGTCGAGTATTCGGCGGGGTTCGCGGAGCGCTTTGCCCGGGCGGGCGGGTTCGTGGCCTTTTATCTGGGCAAGTTCTTCGTGCCGCACAACCTGATGTTCTTCTACCCCCGTTGGTCGGTCGATCCGTCGGCGGTGTGCTCTTATCTGCCTCACGTGGTGATGGTCGTTGCCCTGATCGTGTTGGTGTCCCAGCGCCGCACCTGGGGTCGACCGGTGCTGTTCGGGCTGGGCTCGTACCTGATCGCCCTCTTTCCCGTTCTGGGGTTCTTCGACATCTACTATCACCGCTTCTCGTTCGTAGCCGATCACTTCCAATACCTGGCTCTCGTCGGGTTGATCGCGTTGTGTGTGCACGGCGTCGCTTGCGGGTTGGAACGTTGGGGCTCAATCGGAGTTGGCCCGGTGACGAACAAGGCGAGGCTCGGCGGGCACCTGTTGGGAATCGTCGCCATCGGGGCTTGCTGGCTGTTGAGTTGGCAACAGGCCCGAATCTACCAGAATACGCAGACTCTCTGCGAGGACATTTTGCGACGGGCCCCGGACTCCTGGGTGGCCAACTACAAGCTGGGTGAGTACTGCGTGCGAACCAGTGGAGGCCGACAGGAGCCGACCCACCGCGCGCTGGACCACTTCGAGCGGGCGCTGCGACTCAATCCGGACCACGGCCCCACGCTTGCGGCGGTGGGTGCTGTCTTGGGAACACTTGGGCGGAACGACGAGGCGCTGCCCTATCTGCGCCGGGCGGTCGCTGCCGATCCGGAGAATCCGGTCTTTCACATCAACGTTGGGGCGATTCTGGAAAGGCGTAGTGACTTTCCGGGTGCGATCGCCGAATACGAAGAGGCAGTGCGCTGCGGGCCGCACCTGTCCACCGCCCGGGTCAGGCTGGGGCAAGCCCTGATCCGGGCCGGGCGTCGGGAAGAAGGCATCCAACGTTTACGAGAAGCGGCCGATCTGTCCCCCAACCTGGGGCGCAACCAGCTTGCAGTGGGAAGCGCGTTGTGTGGCGCGGGTTGCTTCGACGAGGGGATCCCATATTTGCGGGAAGCGGTGCGCCTGAACCCGAACAACCGCCGTGCCGCCGCAGCGTTGCAGGCGGCGGAACGCCAACGCCGGTTCCAGGGCGACGGGTCCCCAGCAACACCTTGAAAAGCAGGTGGAGGTCCCTGAGTTACGCACGTCCTCGGCCCCGCCCGCGGGGTGCCCAGGGGTAGGGGGCGGTTTTGTAAGCGCGCCGCCGTTGGGGACGGCGCGCCGGTGGATGTCGGCTTGGGCATCGCCGCTCGGCGTTCGGGCCACGTTCGACGAAAGGTCCCAGACATGAACAACGTGCCGGAAGATC
>JAUWNF010000733.1 GCA_030612785.1 Phycisphaerales bacterium | reverse complement strand
GGTCCCGTAAGGCCATGTTCCTCGGCGAGCCGCCGGGAATGGAGATCGACGGCGCGCATGATCCGGCGAATCGCCGCGACGATTTGGTTTTCCATGCTGAGTGGAGTTCCCATGCTGGCCCTTCTGTACGGCAAGCACCGCATCAGATAATTACGGTTCGACGTGCTAGGGCACTATCTATTCTGTGTCAACCGCAGTACGTGGGGGTGGTCAGGCACACAGAACCTATTGTACCACAAGCACTTATGGTATCAAGATCGCCCTCACCTTTTGTTTCTGTGCGAAATATCTGTGGCGAATGTAACGCCCGCCTGGCGTCCAATCCGTTCGATGCTTATGATCGTAAACCGTGACCTCGGGCAGCAGCCAGCCTCGGCGACCGATGGAACGACGTTATCGACCGCCCCGCCTCGCCAGCATTCTCGCCCAAGGCAGATGGCCTCATCGCGCTGCGGCGCCGGGTTTCTGCGAGTCCCGATGATTCGACTGACGGACATATCCAAGACGTTCGACGAGGGCCACAGTTACGCCGTGCGGGACCTGTCGCACGAAGTTCAGGATGGCGAAACGTTGGTCCTGCTTGGGTCGTCCGGCTGCGGCAAGACCACGACGCTGAAGATGGTCAACCGCCTGATCGAGCCCACTTCGGGAACGGTGACCGTGGACGGTCGCTGTGTGACTGAGCACGACATCCTGCCGCTCCGACGATCCATCGGATACGGGTGTCAGGGGATCGGGCTCTTTCCCCACATGACGATCGAGGAAAACGTAGCGGGCGTCCCGAAGCTTCTGGGCTGGCCCTCCGAACGCCGCACGGCTCGCGCGCACGAGATGCTGTCACTCGTCGAGCTTGATCCGGTGATCTACGGACGCCGCCGCCCTGGGGACTTGTCGGGAGGGGAGCAGCAACGTGTCGGCGTGGCCCGAGCGCTTGCCGCCGATCCCGCGTACTTGCTGATGGATGAGCCGTTCGGTGCCCTGGACGCTATCACCCGGGATGTCCTTCAACAGGAGCTTCTGCGGATCAAACGCGAGCTGGGCAAGACGATTGTCTTCGTGACGCACGACATCTTCGAGGCCCTGACCCTGGCCGACCGGATCGCCGTCATGCATGACGGGCGACTGGAGCAGGTCGGCACCAAGCGCGAGATCCTGGCGAAACCTGCGACGGGGTTCGTCAGAGATCTCTTCTCGAAACCCAAGGCACAGCTTGAGCTGTTGGCCGAGCAATGATGGTTCACAACGACAAGTACTCGCTTGCGGCATGGTTGTTTCGCCTCCTGGCGTTCGGCGTCGTTTGCTGCGCTGCGGCACCATCAGCGGCTCAGGCAGCGGACAGTGTCCGGATCGGATCGAAGAACTTCACCGAGCAGGAAATCCTCGCCGAGCTAGTCGCTCAACTAATCGAACGGCACACCGATCTGCGAGTGGAGCGGATGTTTGGCCTTGGCGGGACCGGTGTTTGCCACGCGGCCCTGGTAGCTGGCGAGTTGGACATCTACGTCGAATACACGGGCACGGCGCTCCTCAATGTGCTCAAGCACG
>JAUWNF010000058.1 GCA_030612785.1 Phycisphaerales bacterium | reverse complement strand
CCAAAAACGCAGGCGCGCCGCCCACAACGGGCGCCGCTACAGACTAAATCGACAGCCCCTAGAGAAAAGTCGCGGGCTATGGTGTACCGGCCTGCGATTAGCAGGGCCCTACAAAAACCGGGCTGTCAGACAGAGCCTAGGCGGCTACCGGATGGCTGTCCGCAACCGCAGCAAAACTCGGCCCGGTGGTGGGTCGCCGACCTTCCAGACAGAACCGCCGCGAACGCGAGAACGTGGCGACGAGTGCGAGCAGGAACAGAACGACGTTCTCCAGCAACTTGTCGCACAGAAAGATGACACCGGCACCGCAGCCGCAATCGAAGTTCACGTCGCAGAAAGACATGCCCCCCTGGTGATAGAGTTCCAGCCCGCGCAGGAGGATCATCGGCGTGAACATCACCAGCATCACTGTGGCGACCAACCCCGCACCACGAACAAACAGACCGAGAACCAAAGCCATACCACAGAGGGTCTCAACCCACGGTACGACCACCGCGACGAAGTTCAGAAAGTGGGGCATCGAGGTCGGCAACACCTGGTATTGGCGCATGAGCTTGAGGAACGTCACCGGATCGTTGACCTTGGCCACACCCATCCAGATAAACAACCCGCCGACCGCCAAGCGTGCCACGAGCAATGGAATGCCCGTCTGATCCGCTCGCGAAAATATGCCGGCACGCACAGTCATCCATTGCTCCCCCTACTCACACGGTAAGCCGGCTTCCTCCCACGCCTCCCATCCGCCTTTGAACAAGCATATCTTCGCGGCGGGCACGCCCTCTTCAAGCAGGTCCATAGCAACCAGGGCGTTATCCTCGCAGTCGCCCCCGTTGCAGTAGATGATGATTTTCTCGGCACATTCCACGATCGGCAGGACGTCCGGCAGGTATTGGCTCCTGTAATAGTGATCCACCAGCAGGGCACCGGGAATGTGCCCCTCGGCGTAATCCGCATCGTTGCGGGCGTCAATGAAGAGGAATCGGGTGTCCGATGCGCCGGGAACATACCCCGGATCGCAAAAACAGCCCATCGCATCCCCGAGTGTGACCTCGGCGACGCCGGGATGGGGAATCAGGCCGCCCGTGCTCGGCTCCGCGGACGCGGCCTCCTCAGAACGCTCCGAGAGGGCAGCTTCGAGGGCAGTCTCACTGACCTGGAAGTAATCGCGGTTCAACTCCAGCCCCCTCGCCCGGACGGCATTGCCCCCGAGCCCCACCGCGCAACTAAGCAGCAGCAGCGCGAGCGTCTCCACCGCTGTTTTCCTGGCGACCTGCATGTACTGGGACTCCTGCCAACCCCGTGATAGGTGGCGCGCCCGGCAAGGCCGGTACACCGTGCAACCCACCATTGATTTTGTCGACCGCTTCCTGCATAGTCAACGGTCTAGGGCCGGTTGTTACGGCGTGGTTACATCCGGCCAAGCCCGGCCGCGCGACCACGATCTTTTCGGGCGACAGGTTGGCGTCCCAGCGAACTCCCCATTACAATGCTGGGTTCTGGTCAACATGTTGTACAGCAGGATATTGGTTCCGCAGGAGAGCCCAATGGCCGCCATTACCACGGAGAACATTCGCAACATCGTCCTTATCGGACACACCGCCGCAGGCAAGACGACACTCGCCGAAGCGATGTTGTTCAAGGCAGGGGCCACCAACCGTCTGGGGAGCGTCAACGACGGTACATCCGTACTCGACTTCACCGACGAGGAGAGGGAGAAAAAGAGTTCCTATCACTCGGCGATTGGCTACCTGACACACGCGGGGGCCCATATCAACGTCATCGATACCCCCGGGTCCGGGGACTTCTGCGGGCAGGCGATCGCGGCCCTGGCACCGGTGGAAACCGCAATGGTCGCGATCTCGGCCGCCGACGGCATCGGAGTGAACACTCGCCGCATGTTGCAGCGCGCCCGCGACTTCGGCCTGCCGACCATGATCGTCGTGACCCGCATCGACGCGGAAACGGCCCATCTGGAAGAACTCGTCGGACAGATTCGAGAATCGTTCGGGTCCGAGTGTGTTCCGCTGAACCTGCCGGCGGGTGACGCCAAGGCCGTCGTGGGATGCTTCCCGAAAGGCAGTGGCACGCCGGACTTCGGTGAACTCGAAGACGCATACACCGCGGCCATAGAGGCGATCGTGGGCGCCGACGACGACCTCATGGAAAAGTACCTCAGCGGAGAAGCCAGCGACGATGAGATTCACGCCATCGCGCCCAAGGCGCTGATCGAAGGCGCTATCACCCCCATTCTGTTCGTCAACTCCCGCAACGATGTCGGCATCGCCGAGCTGCTCCAGAGTATCGTGGACTTCGCGCCCAATCCGATCCAGGGCCGGCGGCGTACCCTGCGGGATGGCGAAAACGAGCACGAGTTGGACCCGTCCGGCGCCGATTTTGTCGCCCAGGTCTTCAAGGTCATGACCGATGTCAAGAGCAATATCAAATACTCGTTCCTGCGGGTTTTCAGCGGCGTGCTCGATTCCGCCACTTCCATGAAATCCACCGGCGAAGGGAAAGCCTTGCGGCCCGGGCAGATTCAACGCCTCATCGGAACTGACCATACCGACATCGACCGGGCGGTCGCCGGTGATCTCGCGGCCGTCTCCAAGCTGGACTTGCACATCGGAGACGTGCTCTACTCCAAGCAGGGCGGGGAGATTGCCATGCCCAAGTTCCCTGAGCCGATGTTCGCCCTGGCCCTGCAATCCAAGGCCCGCGGCGACGACGACAAGATCGGCGTGGCCTTGAAGCGCTTCACCGATGAAGACCCGTGTTTCAAGATCACCCGCGATCCGGTGATGAATGAACTGGTGATCAACGGCGTTGGCGATCTGCACGTCAGGTCCATTCTGGGGCGTATGGCCAAGCACTTCAAAGTGGAAGTCGACACCAAGCCACCCAAGATTCCCTATCGCGAAACCATCACCGGCTCGGCACGGGAGATCGAGTACACCCACAAAAAGCAGACCGGCGGGGCAGGGCAGTTCGCCCGCGTGATTATCAACCTGCTGCCCGCCGAGCGCGGTGAAGGTTACGAATTCGTCGACAAGATCTTCGGCGGATCGATCGACCAGGCATTCCGCCCCAGTGTGGACAAGGGCATCAAAGCCCAGATGGCCAAGGGCGTGCTCGCCGGTTACCCCGTCGTAGACGTCAAAGCCGAACTGATCGACGGCAAGACGCACCCGGTGGACAGCAAGGACATCGCGTTTCAGATCGCCGGCCGCGGGGTGTTCAGAGACGCGTTTATGAGGTCCAAGCCGGTGCTGCTCGAGCCGATCGTAAACATCGAAGTGACCGCGCCGGCTGAATTTGTCGGCGACCTCCAGGGCGACCTGGCGTCGCGCCGAGGCCGGCCGCAAGGGCAAGACATGCTGCCGGGGAACATGGCCGTCTTGAAAGCCATCGTACCCCTAGCGGAGGTGGCCGACTACCACTCACGCCTGTCGAGCATCACTGGCGGCCAGGGGAGTTACGCGATGGAGTTCTCCCACTACGAAGCCGTGCCCGGGAACATCCAACAGCAGATAATCGATCAGGCGAAAAAGGCCACCGACCCCCGCGCCGCCTACGCCGCTCAACGTCGCCATCCCCAGGGCGCGGCCTACGAGATGAGCACGGAGGGGGGGTGCATCTGTCACTATCCACCCAACCGTTGCAATCGTCATAATCCGCATTATTAAACTGTGCGCAAGACGCGACACCCGCACCCGGGCTAGCCACAACTCTCTACGCTGCAAAGAGTTAGCAGAATCCAGCAAGGGGATCACCTCGGCCTTGAGGGAGGTTTTTTTGGAGAATCCGTTTGCTTTCGGAAACATGGCGGCATAAAAACCGAATAGACGATCAGATTTATGCGGACGATGCCTGTTTGGCGGATGCCATAGGGCTTTTCCCCTCCGGAAAGCACCGGGTTCATCTTTTCATGGGTGCCCCGGTGCTTTCTTGCGCGCGACCAACCACACCGGCAAGCCGGGTGACGCAGGCGCAAAGTCTCAGTAAACCCGTGGTTCGTTTCAATACGTATGAATAATCCGTACTAAACGTCGAGGTTCTTCACATTGACCGCATTGTCTTCGATGAAACGACGACGCTGCTCGACGTTGTCGCCCATGAGCACGCGGAAAATACGGTCGGCCTCACGGGCATCGACGTCGAGTTGCTCGAGGTCGTCCGGGTCATCGCTAATGGTGACCCGTAGCAAGGTGCGCCTGCTGCGGTCCATGGTGGTTTCCCACAGCTCCTTGGCGTCCATCTCCCCAAGACCCTTGAAGCGCTTGATGGTCAACCCCTCCTTGCCAAGATTGCGCACCTGCCGAGGCACCTCGGCCAGATTGTTCAACTCGATCGGCTCGCGCTCGCCGTGGCGCAGCAGGAACTTGGCCGGCGTCAGCTCCCCGGTAACCAACTCCTCGCGCTGCATGAAGTAGTCGTTCGTGCTGAAGCCTATACGCTCAATGTCTTGCAGACGCCCTTCCAGCCGGCGGCACTCACCCATCTCATAGCGAACGATGCGGTGGCCCGCCTGCCCATTGCCCTCTTCACCGAGCGACTCACCGTTACCCGCAAGTTCACTACCGCACGCATCAACGATCTCCGCCTCCGGCACCTCACTCTGCTTGAACTGTAGCAATTCGCTCTCGGTACGGAAGAAGCGGCGCTCCGGAACCTCACCGCCCGGATGATAGACCAGCGCGAGGATCACCGGCAGCGCCCGGCCTGAACCGCGCTCCTCGCGCAGCAACCGCTCGAAGTCCACACCCCGCCGCCGCAGGATAGCCGCTTTGAGTTCCATGGCATCGAGCGTACGCATTAGCGTGAACAACTCGTCATCACGCAGCACACGCTCCGTGCCGTCCCCCTCGCGAACCACCAGACTAGTGTCCTTCAGGCCCAGTCCAGCCAACTTCTCATTAAACACACTGTCGTTGAGCACATATTCGGAGTGCTTGCCCTTGGAAACCAAGTACAGTGGCGGCTGGGCTATATAGATCCGCCCGTCCTCCACCAGCGGCCGCATGTGGCGGAACAGGAAAGTCAGCAACAGCGTGCGGATATGGCTGCCGTCCACGTCCGCGTCCGTCATAATGATGATCTTGCCATAGCGGAGCTTGCTCAGGTCAAACTCATCCTTGCCGATACCGCAGCCCACCGCGTTGATCAGGTTGACAATCTCCTCGTGACTGAGCATCTTATCTACGCGGGCCTTTTCCACGTTCAGAATCTTGCCCTTAAGCGGCAGGATGGCCTGGGTGTAGGAGTCACGTCCCTGCTTGGCACTGCCGCCGGCGGAGGGGCCCTCGACCAGATACAGCTCGCTGCTGTCGGCGTCCTTCGACCGGCAGTCCCAGAGCTTGCCCGGCAACCCACCCCCGCTCAGGATGCTCTTACGGGCCAGTTCGCGCGCCTTGCGCGAGGCTTCGCGCGCCCGCGCCGCCTGCACGCCTTTTTCTACAATCTTCCTGGCATCGGAAGGGTTCTCTTCCAAAAAATTGCCGTACTGCTCGTTGACCGTGCGCTGTACGAACGACTCGATTTCCGGATTAAGCAGGCGCACCTTGGTCTGCCCCTCGAACTGCGGCTCGGGCAGCTTCACCGACACCAGCGCGATTAGCCCCTCGCGCCAGTCGTCCCCGGTGGGCGTAACACTCCCCTTGAGCACGCCCTTACTCTTGGCGTAGGTGTTGGCCACCCGAGTCAAAGCACTGCGAAACCCGGACAGATGCATCCCACCATCGATGTTGTGAATGTTATTCGCGAAGCAGAGGACCGACTCGCTATAGGTGTCGGTATAGCCCATGGCGATATCGCACACCAGCCCCTGGGCCTCATCGCCGGCCTGGAGACGAATCACGTCACGGTGCAGAAGCTCGGCCCCGCCGGCTAGATACCGGGCGTACTCCGCCAGCCCGTCCTTGAAGCGGAACTCCGCCTCCTTGCCGACCCGGGCATCGGCGACTCGAATGCGCAGACCATTGTTCAGGTACGCCAACTCGCGGAGCCGGGCTACCACGGTATCAAACTTAAACTCGCAGTCGGGGAAAACCTCCGGGTCCGGGCTGAACGCCACCCGCGTCCCGCGCTTCGTGGTGGTCCCCACGACCTCCAGTTCCTGAACCGTCTCCCCTCGGACGAAGCGCATCGAGTGGATCTTACCGCCCTGGAAAACCTCGACCTCCAGCCACTCGCTCAAGGCATTGACCACGCTAACGCCCACACCGTGCAGGCCTCCGGAGACTTTGTAAGCATGCCGATCGAACTTCCCCCCCGCGTGCAGAACGGTCATGACGATTTCCAGCGCCGGTTTGCCGTCTAACTGGGGGTTTTCGTGCTGCTTCCGCCCCACCGGGATCCCGCGCCCGTCGTCCACCACCGTGCAACTTCCATCAGCGTTGAACTTGACCAGGATGTTCTCGCAGTAACCGACCATCGCCTCGTCGATGGCGTTGTCCACCACTTCATAAACCAGGTGGTGCAGGCCCCCGGCACCGGTACCGCCGATATACATCGCCGGCCGCCGCCGCACCGCGCTAAGCCCCTCCAGAATGGTAATCTGTGACTCGTCATAGACCGGCGCAGCATCCTCGTCGGGATCGACCGGCTCCTCAAACGCCACCGGTCCGTCCACCAGCTCGTCCTTTGCCTGCCCCATCGTGTTTTCAGTCGGCAACTCACTCATCGATGCTGCCTCGGCCGGCTTGGTCCCGGGTCAGTGCTTCTCACTCTCACGTACTAAGGGGGCCTCCCCGGCTCCGGGCCCCACCAACCGGTCACCCTCCTTGCCTAAAATGAAGCGAATCCTCGGCGACACCCGAAACCGGCAGTTCCGATCCAAGTGTTCCACCAAGCATAATAACCACTGCCGCCGCAAAGCCGCTACGGCAGTAGGCTGGTTCACGATAATCTCCACGCTCTGCTCATCGACCTTCCCCAACGTGCAGAACTCGCGGAACGTATCGTCAACCACGCGCCCCACACAATCGCGCACCTCCTGCCGGTGCCGCACGCTCCCGGCGAGGTCCGCGCCAACTAGCCTGGGTACCAGCGCCCCGATTACCTCCACCCGAGACCGCGGTTGACGGTTCCGATAGACCCACTCCAACTGCCTGCCATGCGTGCTGCCCATCAGCAGCGGTCCTCTACGACAAATTCACCGGCATTACCACGTGCAGAAGATCATCGCCGCTAAGCACCACACCCGGTCGCTTAGGCTCCTTCAACTGAAACTTGACGGAGTCCGTGTGTACGGCACGAAGCGCTTCGATCAGGAAGAAAGGATTGAATCCGATCTCGATCGGCTCCCCCGTGTAGCTAACCGGGAGTGAGATCGTAGCCTCCCCCTGCTCCGGCGCACGACTCGAAAGCGTCAGATTGCCCTGTGACAGGGCAAACCGGATGCCTTTCGACTCCTCGTTCGTCAGCAGTGCCGCCTGCTTGACGGCGCTGAGCAACTCACCGGTAGATAGCTCGATTTCCTTGTTGCAGTCGGTGGGAATCACGTCCTCGTACTTGGGAAACTGCCCCTCGATCAGCCCCGCGCTGACCGTCGCGCGTGCGGAGCGCACGATGATCTGGTTGTCGGTAATCTTGACCGCGGCGGGTTCGTCCCCCTCACCAAGCACGCGCTGGAAGAGATGCATAGCCTTGCAAGGCACGATAGCCCGGGAATCGGTCTCATTCTTACCGCGCGTGGTCCCCACCGCCCGGGACAACCGCCGTCCGTCAGTGGCCACCATCGTCAGCACCGATGCGCGCTTGTCCCACAACACCCCGTTAATCGCGTATCGTGTGCTCTCCTTCGCCGCGGCGAACACGGTCCACTCTGTGATACGGCGCAGTTCCCTGGCATCCAACTCGAAATCACCCTCGCCGGTCATCTCCGCGACCGGTGGAAACTCGGCCGGGGCCTGGCAGTAAATTTGGAAATGGGTGCCGCTCCCGCGTACGTGGCAGACCGATCCATCCGCTTCCAATTCCAGCACGTCGTCGCTGGATTCACGAACGATCTGCGTTAGCTTGTCCGCCGAAACGAGCACCCGGCTTGCTTCCGTCACCTCCACTTGGTTCAGAATCATACGGATACCGATTTCCAGGTCGGAGGCTGACAGGCAGCAGTGGTCTTTCAAGGCTTCCAGCAAGGTACACTGAAGAACCGTCTTGGGACTACGGGGATTCGCTACGCTACTCACGGCACCAAGGGCTTCCGCAAACTCCGCACGATTCAGCCGAACCTTCATCACTTACGCATCCTATTCTTAATCTTTAGAGAGACTTCTATACTTCCTTGTTATGCGCTGTGAGACACGTGCATAGCAACTCGGCCTCAGCAGTAAACTCCTATTCTACCAGTTTATAGGTCGCTGGCCAGCCCGGTTGAGCGTGTGGGTAGCTTGTGAGTCGTGCGGTGAGCAACCGTTCGGAGGTGCACAGGGGCGAGGCCTGCCGCCAAGTCCGGGCTGGCAACTGTGCCTTTTTCCGGGATGACGCACGGGTTTTGTCACAATCTTGTGCGGGTTTTGTCACAGGCTTTCCTTGGTTTGTTGAGTCCGTGCCAGCAAATTAGACGTTTCTCCCAGTTCGCGGTCCAGTTGGGCGTCGCGGGACCGCGCCTCTCCGATGAGACGGTGTCCGTGCAAGACCGTCGAGTGATCCCGCCCTCCGAAGAACCCTCCGATCTCCTCGAGGCTGTGACTGGTGAGTTCGCGGGCCAGGTACATGCAGACTTGCCGGGGGAAGGTGATGGACTTGGTACGCTTGCGGCTTTGGAGATCCGACACGCGCACGCCGTAGCGTGAACTGACCAGGTCGATGATGTCGGGGATCAGCACGGTTCGGCGAGTTGCGAGAGACCCCAACGCCTCCAGGGCGATTTCCCGGGTGATTACGCCGTCGTGGGTCTGGCTGAGCGCGTCGGTTTTGACCAGGGCTCCTTCCAACTCGCGGATGTTGGTTTCGATTCCCGAGGCAATCAGCTTAATTACGTCTTCGGGGACTTCGATGCAACGCAGCTTGGCCTTTTTGCGGATGATGGCCATTCGCGTTTCGAGGCACGGACGGTCCAGCAACGCCACCAGGCCGGAGTTGAACCGACTGATGAGGCGTTTTTGTAGGCTGGGGATTTCGGCGGGGCAGCAGTCGGCGCAGACGATGATCTGACGCTGGGCTTGGTGAAGCGTGTTGAACGTGTGAAAAAACTCCTCCTGGCTTCGCTCACGCTCGCCTAGAAACTGGATGTCGTCGATCAGCAACGCGTCCATGTTGCGGTACCGATAGCGGAACTGGTTCAGGGCCCCGGCCTCCACCGCCTCGATGAAGTGGTTGGCGAAGGTTTCACACGAGAGGTACAGAACACGCCGGTTCGGCTCCCGCTCCCGCACGGTATGACAGACCGCCTGTAACAGGTGAGTCTTGCCCAGACCAACGTCGCCGTGCAGGAAGAGCGGGTTGTAGGCCTTGCCGGGGGCCTCACTGACGGCGACGGCTGCTGCGTGTGCGAGGCGGTTGCAAGGCCCGGTGACGAAGTTGTCGAAGACGTAATCGTCGTTGAGCGTGAGTTCGGGTAGCTCGTGCTTGAACGAGAGAGCAACCGTGTGGGTTGGCTCGGGGTGGTCGGTTTCAAAGTGGACCGAGACCAGCATGCCGGTGGCAGCCTGGGCAGCTTCAGTGAACGGGTGGCGGCAGTGCTTGGTGAGGTAGCGGACCTGTGCAGGGTTGTCGGCAGCGATGGTGAGTACGCCGTGGCGGATGTGTCGGGGTTCGAGATTGCTGAACCATCCGCGGAGGACGTCGGGGAAGTTGACGCGGACGTGACCGATGATGTCGTTCCATTGAGATGTGTGGAGGTTGGTCATGTGGGTTGTTCTCTGCTACCTCCACGGGCGTCGAGGGTGGCTGAAGCACGGAGTGAACGGGTAGTAGCGTACGGCCGCTAACATGTTTTCTACAAAAGGGTTATGACTTCGATGCCGGGACCGCCCCAAGCGGCCTCATTGTACCCGGTCGGCGCGAGTTTTCCACCCCTAATTGGAAAGTCGGTATGGGTTCGGGTTTTTTCACCAAGGCCGAAACTCACAGCGCATCCACAATGTGGACAAGTGGTGGCGATCGTGTGCCGGATGTGCTGGTGCTGGAGCCTTGTCTCGGCGGGTGACTTGCGGAAGACTTGCCGAGACAGGACGGGAAGCTGGGTTATAATGGGTGTGCGCAGCATTGGCCTGATGAACGCCGGCTGGCCGTGGCGGTGGATGAGCGGTCAAGTTCACTGCTGTTGGTGGGCGCGGATGATATGGTCTCCCCTCGCCCAGTTTTATGGCGTCCTGGGGGGTGATTTTTCCTATTTTCGACGTGGGAAGCGGGCGCGGCGCGCGTGGCGCAGTGCAGGCGGAGAAGCGGATTGCACTACCGGCCAGGAAGGGCTGCATGAGTACCAGTACCGAGGGCCAACTGAAGTTTGCATTCCCGTCGTCATCGTCGCCGGGCAACGTAACCGCTATGAGGAAAAAGATCATCACCCGGAAGCAAGCCAAAGCTCGATCGCGCTCCGGGCCGTCGGAGGCAAGTGCGGATCCGCGTAGGAAAGCCACCCGTAGGGTCACCGCGGAGACGTTGGCCAAGCAACAGCGCGAAATATCCGTCTCCGAGTTTTTCGCGAAGAACCGCCATCTGCTCGGTTTCGACAACAAGCGTAAAGCGCTGCTGACCTCGGTGAAGGAGGCGGTGGATAACAGCCTCGATGCCTGTGAAGAGGCCGGCATCCTGCCCGATATCGAATTGGTGGTGACCCAACTGGGTGAGGACCGGTTCCGCGTGGTCGTGCGTGACAACGGTCCGGGCATCGTTAGAGAGCAAATCCCCAACATTTTCGGGAAGTTGCTCTACGGCTCGAAGTTCCACCGTCTCAAGATGGCCCGCGGTCAACAGGGTATCGGCATTAGTGCCGCAGGTATGTACGGGCTGATCACTACGGGTAAGCCGATCGGCGTCGTCAGCCGCATAGGCCCGAACAAGCAAGCCCACCACTTTAAGGTGGCCATCGACACCCGGAAAAATCGGCCCGAAGTTGTCCACGACGAGCCCATCGAGGTGGAGTGGGAGCACGGTACACAGGTGGAGATTGAGCTGGTGGCCTCGTTTCTCAAGACCCGCCAGGGCATCGGTGAGTACATCGAGCAGACCGCCATCGCCAACCCCCATGCCCGCATTATGTATCGAGCTCCTAGTGGCGAGAGACTTGAGTACCCGCGCACCGTCGAAGTCCTCCCCCGCGAGCCGTGCGAGATCAAGCCGCACCCTTACGGCATCGAACTGGGCACCTTGATGAAGATGTTCAAGGGGACGCACGCCAAGCAGGTCGGCGCGTTT
>JAUWNF010000320.1 GCA_030612785.1 Phycisphaerales bacterium | reverse complement strand
CCCCCCCCCCCCCCGGCGGGGGGGGCCGCGGCCCGCTACGGAAGTTGTCAGACAGTGCTTAGTGATACACGATGATTTCGGGCATCATCAGCACCACGCCTTCGTCGTGGAGCATCTCCAATCGCGTTAAGGCGGTCAGCACGGCCTCGAGCCGTTGAGGGTCCAGGTGCCGGATGAGCGGTAGGGCGGCTTCGAGCAGGGGCGATGTACGCCCCAACGCAGGGACCTCCACATTCAGCGATAGGGAGTGCTCGTCCTCGTCGCCGCCGCCGAACTCCTCCATGAGCATTTCCAAGAGATTCTTCGGCTCGGGGACGACGCGAATGTCGTAATCACCCAGCTTGGCCTGCGCCGCCGCATACTTGACCGCGTCGTCGAGCGTCCCGATCTTGTCCACCAGCCCCAGTTCCAAGGCCTGTTGTCCGGTGTAGACGCGCCCGCCGGCCAACTCGTCGAGGTCCTTGGTGAGACGGTCGCCGCGGATGGCCTGCACGTGACCCTTGAATACCCCGTAGATCTCGTCCATCCAGCCCTGAATGCGGGCCCGCTCCTCGTCGGTGAACACTCGGGCCGAACTCAGGATCGCCGCGTTGGCCCCGCGCTTGTATTCCTTGAACGTGATACCGATCTTGTTCCACATCTCGGTGGTGGCCAGCTTGCCGCCGACCACGCCGATGGACCCGGTGATGGTGGAGGCGTCGGCGAAGATGGTGTCCGCCCCGCAGGCCACATAGTACCCGCCGCTGCCGGCCACGTTGCCCATGGATACGACCAGGGGCTTTTTAGCCTTCACCCGCCTGGTGGCGTCGAGAATGATCTCGCTGGCCACCGCCGAGCCGCCGGGGGAATTGACGCGCAGCACGACGGCCTTGATGGTGTCGTCTTCGGCCGCCTCGTCCAACGCCTTGCGGATCGAGGTGCTCTTGGCGCCGCTGCTGCCGCCGAAGGGGTTGGGTTGCTCGCTGCCCAGCGTGATCAGGCCTTCCACGTAGACGATTCCGACGGCGCTTTTCTCCGCTTTTGGTTTACCACCGAGCATGTCGCTGATGATGCTGAAAATCGCGAAGGGTGACGAGAAGTCTATTTCCGGCCCCTTCTTCGCCCCGTAGTTCTTGACGAATTTGACGTCGTCGCCAAAGCGCTGTTTCAGGCTCGCCACGAAGTCCTGGCGATGCTGCACCGTGTCCACGAGTCCCAAACGTGCGGCTTTCTCGGCCCAATAGGGTGAGTCGTCGATCCAACTGCGTACCTTGGCGGGCGGAACGTCCCGGCCCTCGGCGATCAGTTCCACCAAGGTGTCGAAGATGCCGTCCAGCAGCCAGTTCATCATTTCTTCAGCTTGGGGACTGGGGCCTTTACGCATGAGGGTTTCGGCGGCGCTCTTATACGCCCCGCAGGTCAGAAAGTCAGGCGTCACCCCGATCTTGTCCAGCAGCCCGCGCAAGTAGGGAGATTCGGCGTTTATTCCTATGGTCCAAACGTCACCGCTGGGGACGATGCTGAGTTCCGAAGCTCCCGCAAACAGGGAGAAGGCCCCCAGGGACAAGCTATCGATGTGGACGTAGATGTCCTTGTCCGCCGCCTTGATCTGGGACATGACCTGGCGCAGCTCCTCAATCTGGGCGAGGCCCATCGAAGCGTCCTCCATCAGCACGACCACGGCCTTGACCTCGTCGTCGTCGCGCGCCTGCTTCATGCGCGCGATCAGGTCCTTCAGCGAAACCGATTTGTCCATGCTGAAAGAGAAGGTGTTATCGACCGGGCGCTCAACGATCGGGCCGTTGAGTGGGAACACCGCAATCTTCGACTCCGGCTGCTCGGCAGACTTCCCCCACTCACCCAGCGCCGTCGGCACCGTTAACAGGGGCACGAGCGCCCCAACCACCAGCCATCTGTACGTCGTCTTCATCGCGTCACCTCCAATGACTTTCCGGGTTCTTTTTGATCGTCCGTTGCGGTGGTCAAACCGGCCCGGTGGGTGCGGCTATGACTACCGATCCGGTTACAGTCTACTCCTTCATTTCGGTTTGTGGTACCCGGTATTGGCAGGGATTGACAACTACAGACAACACCCGACGACATCTGACCCCTGCCCGGCACTTTGCCTCCCGGCTGAAAAGTGGTCCGCTCAGCCGCAACAGGAATGTTCGTCCTGCTGGTACTGGTCTTTGGCCCCCGCGGCCAGAAGAAGTGGAAACACGATGTCGCTCAGGCAGCACGGCACCATCACCGCGAAGATGATGAAGAGGAAGACCACCCCCACGGAATCAATCCAGCCGAGGGCCCCGAACGGCCCGATGAGGTAGAAGATGCTCGCCATGGTAGACGAGAAGACGTGCAGCGAATGCGAGAAGAACGTGCTGCGGGCCACGCCTGCGGATGCCGCCAGCCCCACGGCCACACCCACCGCCGCAAAGGAGAACACCATCTGAGGGTGTTCGATCACGCAGATGTGCCACCGCATGGATTCACCGAGCATGGTCAGCGACAGGTGCGGCATTACGATATCGCTCAGACCGCATACGCCGATGGCACCGATCAAGCCGACAATCACCGCCTTGAGGACGCGCCGCTCGTACCGCCAGAACATGGCCGTCGTCGCCGCGGCGGAGAACAGCATGTGCAAGGGGTGAAATAAGTGAAACAGCGGCCAGAACGCGTTGTGGTGCTCGCCGTGATCGTGCTCGCACTCCTCGACCATCACATGGTCGGCATGGTCCACAGCCGGTGGGAGCTCCCGGCCGACCGGTGTGAGAAAACAGATTATCCCGGCCAACGTCAGACCGACGGCCACCGCGGAGACGGAGAACGGGAGATGGTGTACGAGTTCCTGGTGCAGCGCCCGCCGGTTGCTGGGCAACCCGTGTCCATGTGGGTGGGTGTTGGTCTGGTGCATAGGGCAACATCCTCGCGTGGTCAGTCCGGATTAACCACGCAGCTTATGGGCCTGTCGATTTAGTCTGTAGCGTCGCCCCTTGTGGGCGGCGCATCCGCGTTCCTCGTCACCCACAAGGGGTGACGCTACATTGGAGATTTAGGCGCATCCGCGTTCCTCGTCACCCACAAGGGGTGACGCTACCTTGGAGACCGCCACGAACGACTAAATCGACAGCGGATTATGCCTTGGGCGGTGCCGGGACGCAAATTCGACGCCGGGCGGCGCTGGGGTGTATAATTCGGGCAGGCTATGGGCGAGAGTCCGCCATGAACCGAATGATCCAGCTTAAGACTCTGCTGGCCGAGCACACCATGCCCGCCGCGCCCGAGTTGGTGCGCGACGCCGCTGAGGGTGCCGTGCGGTGTCTGGCCTGCGGGCACCGGTGTGTGGTCCGCCCCGGCCGCGCCGGCATCTGCCGCGTACGCTTCAACGAAGGTGGCACGCTGCGCGTTCCCGGTGGTTACGTGTCCTCGGTTCAGGTGGACCCCATCGAAAAGAAGCCGTTCTTTCACGCGTTCCCCGGGCAGAACGCGCTGTCGTTCGGCATGCTCGGTTGCAGCTTCCACTGCCTCTACTGCCAGAACTGGATCACCAGCCAGAGCCTGCGCGACGACCGCGCCGTCACCCAGCCGCACTTCGCCAGCCCGGAGCAACTGGTGGACCTGGCGGTCGAGCGCGGTGCCCCGATGATGGTCAGCACCTACAACGAGCCCTTGATCACCTGCGACTGGGCGGTGGAGATCTTCAAGCCGGCGCGGGAGCGCGGCATGGTGTGCGGTTTCGTGAGCAACGGAAACGCCACGCCCGAGGCCCTGGAGTTCATCCGGCCTTACGTAGACCTGTACAAGATCGACCTCAAGACGTTTGACGACAAGCGCTATCGCCGACTCGGCGGCGTGCGCGATACGGTGCTCGACACGATCCGGCGGGCTCACCGCATGGGCTTCTGGGTAGAATTAGTCACCTTGATCGTGCCCGGCTTCAACGACACCGACGAGGAGATCACGCAAATCGCCGAGTTCATCGCCGGCGTTTCGGTGGATATTCCCTGGCACGTGACCGCCTTCCATCCCGACTACAAGATGCTCGAGGCCGTCCGCACCCCGGCGCAAACGCTGGTCCGGGCGCACGAAATCGGACGCGGCGCGGGGCTGCGTTATGTCTATGCCGGCAACGCCCCCGGCGTACTCAAGCACGGCGAAGACACCCGCTGTCCCCAGTGTGACAGCATCCTCATCCGGCGCACGGGGTTCTACGTCGAGGACAATGTGATGGCTGACGGTTGCTGTCCTTCGTGCAAGACGCGCATCCCCGGGGTGTGGGAAAAGAACCCGCCACGGCGTTCCAACGGGCCGGGTATGCCGCAGTTCGTCCGGTTGTAGCGGCGAAATGGGGGCGACGTTCCGGCCTTAACCGTCAAGTGTCGGTGGGTTTAGTCGTTCGGGGCGCCTCCGAATGTAGCGTCACCCCTTGTGGGTGACGAAGAACGCTGGTGCGCCGCCCACAAGGGGCGACGCTACAGACTAAGAGCGCCTCACAATACCGAGCCGCGACCGTGAGGGAGCGGTCCGCATGCAGTTTTGTGCGGGGTACATTTAGGCGTTCTAGGCCGACAGCCCGCCAGGGCGTCCCCGGCTCGCGTTTTCCGATCGGTCTCGTGAGGACAACAGACATGGGCAGGCTCATCAAAATCGTGGTGTTCTTGGCAGTCATTGTGATCGGGATCGTGCTCGCAGTGCAGTACACCAGCGATTCCGGGCAACCCGACGCGGAAACGCAGCAGCAGCAAGCCGACAAGGAAGGCGGGATTCAGCCGCAGGAGAAATACGGCTTCGCGCCCATCGGAGGCGACGAATAATCCGGTTGGGGATGAGAGGGCGCCTAAAAGTATCCTGACCCCGTTCTCGTTCTTACTGCTGCTTGCCCGTGCGGATTACGGTCGCGCGTTT
>JAUWNF010000300.1 GCA_030612785.1 Phycisphaerales bacterium | reverse complement strand
AGCGCGTTCAGCAGGGTGGTCTTGCCACAGCCGGACGGACCCATGATCGCCACGAACTCACCGCGCTCGACGGTCAAATCGACGGAGCGCAGCACGTGAGCAATCGCGTCGCCGTCGCGATAGTCCTTGCACAGGGCTCGGGCTTGTACAATCGGTTCGCTCATGTTTCCCGGGTATCCCAGCTTGGGTGGCCCACCTCTTTAGAGGTGGGGCGAATGGGCCGCCGATTCGTGTTCCCCACGGCTAAAGGGGTTGTCGATTTAATCTGTAGCGTCGCCCCTTGTGGGCGGCGCACCTGCGTTTTTCGCCACCCACAAGGGGTGACGCTACATCTGAGGTCGTCACGAATGACTAAACCGACAAACCCTAAAGCCATGGGCCACCCAACGTCAAACGCATACCTATTCATAAGACAACGCCGTAGCGGGATCGAGTCGGGACGCCCGGAAGGCGGGGTACAGGGCGCTCAGCGCCCCCCCGACCACGCCGACCAACACCGCCAACCCCAACCACCGCCACTCGATACTCACCGTGTTCAACGGCAGGAGGGTCTCGATCAACCACTTCGCCAGAAACGACAGGACGATACCCACTCCGGTGCCGGCCAGGCACAGCACCACGGCCTCCACCACCGTGTTGACCAGCAGAAGTCGCCGGGACGCGCCCAGCGATTTAAGGATGCCGATCTCTCGGGTCCGCTCCAGCACCAGGGTGTACATGGTCATCATGATGAACAGAAAGCATACCACCAGGGCCGTCGCGCTGGCGGCGTTGATATACAGGTAAACCTGGGTGAAGCTCTCTTTGAGCATTTGTCCGTAGCGCGATTTGAGTTCCACCTTGGCCCCGGTGATTTCCTCCAAGACCTCGGCGGCGGGTTCCGCCAGGGCCGGGTCGGTGAGCTTCACGAAGAACATGCTGGACCAGGGCACGCCGCCGTTGAGGATGTGGCGCAAGGGTTGGATTGGGGCGAAGACGCGTCCAGCCGCGCCCGCCTCAACGATGCCCACGATCTTGAATTCGCGGTCGAAGATGGTGGTCTCGTCACCGATACGGTAGCCGCCCGCCCGGGCCAGCCGGGAGTCGATGACCAGTTCGCAGGCCGGTGCCAGCATGGCCTCGGTCACCTGTTCGGGGTCGTAGCGCCGGCGCCCGCCGCGCAGTGCCACAAGCTGTCGCTTGAAGTCCATCGCCCCCTCGAACAGCCGTCCTTCGAGCAGCTTCCGCGGGCCGAGGAACCCGGCGAGGTCTTCGGGATCGACGCCGAAGACCCGCTGCTGCTGCCCGCCGAGCTTGATGGTTTCGAGGAATACCGGGATGGCCTGTTTCACCAGGCGCTGGCCGTCCAACTCCGCCGACTCGATGGGACCGACGAAGCGGTCGGAGAAGATGGCCCCACCCTGGAAAATGACGTTGGCGTGCTTGGGCAAGACGATCAGTTCGGCGTCGACGCTCTGCATGCGGTCGGCCACCTCCCGCAACATGCCATGCGTCAGGCTCAGTTGCACGATGAGCATGGCGATGCCGACCCCCACGGCGCAAGCGCAAATGGCACTGCGCAGCTTGCTGTGCATAATGTTGGCCAAGGGCAATCCGAACATCATCGTCCCCCGACAATCGGCGGGCAGTATAGCCGAGTCCGGGCGGCGAACAAACCACCCGCCACAGTTTGACCGGAGTGGCGTAGATCGTGTACGATCGTTTGATGGAAGTGAGGTTACGGACATGAACGTGCAAAGCGAACTGGCGGCAATTGAATCTTTGGAACCAGTCCTGGTCTGGCGCCTCTTCGCCGGCATGGCCGGCGTCCCGCGGCCTTCCAAGAAAGAGGAACGAATTCGGGAACACGTCCGCGCGGTCGCGGAGGAGAATAGCCTGAAGGTGCGACAAGATCAGATCGGCAATCTGCTGATCGAGGTGCCGGCGTCTCCAGGCCACGAATCGGCGCCGATTACGGTGCTGCAAGGTCACCTGGACATGGTGTGCGAGAAAAACACCGACACCGAGCACGATTTCGACCGCGATCCGATCAGGCTGATCCTCGAAGACGACGCCCAGGAGAAGGAGCAAATCGTCCGTGCCGACGGCACGACCCTGGGCGCTGACAACGGCATCGGGGTGGCCCTGGCCTTGGCGGCGGCGCTTTCCCCGGATGTGGTCCACGGTCCCCTGGAACTCCTCTGCACCACTGACGAGGAAGCGGGCATGACCGGGGCTAAAGATTTGGCTCCCGGTTTTTTCAACGGTCGGCGTCTGCTGAACCTGGACTCCGAAGAAGATGACGCGATCTACATCGGCTGCGCGGGAGGATGCGATACCACGCTCGAATGGGATTTGGACACCCGCCCCCCGGCGAGCAAGATGGAAGCCTGCCGGATCGTGGTCCAAGGCCTGTGCGGCGGGCACTCCGGCGGTGACATCCACAAGAACCGTGGTAACGCGAACAAGCTGCTGGCGCGTACGCTGCTGGCCTGCCGATCCGACGAGCTTCAATTAGCCTCGTTCAGCGGCGGCAGCTTGCGAAACGCCATTCCCCGAGAAGCCGCGGCGGTGCTGGTCGGCCCCGCGGGAACACTCGACATGCTCAAGAAGTTTGCCGCCGCGGTCCAGGACCAGGCCGCCCAGGAATCGGCTGAGGACGACCCCGTCATTCGCGCAGAGCAAGTCCCGACCGGCGAAGCGCCTGCGGTCATCTCCGCCCAGGACACCCAGCGTGTGCTCGCCGCCCTGGCGGCGTTGCCGCACGGGGTCCTCGGCATGCACCCCGAAATTGACGGGTTGGTGGAGACCTCCAACAACGTGGCCACCGTCACCACCAGCCTCAACGAGCCAGGCAACTCGATGCAAGTCGCGATCGGTGCGCTGTCGCGCAGCTCGTCGGCCACGCAGATACACGTTACGCTGCGCCAGATCGAGGCCGTCGGGAAATTGGCAGGTGCCAAGGTCACTACCGCCAACCCCTATCCCGGATGGGTGCCGAATGCGGACTCCCCCGTGCTGGGCATCTGCCGTAAGACCTACGAGCGGCTTTTCGGCGAGTCACCCAACGTAACCGCGATCCATGCCGGACTGGAGTGTGGCATCATCGGTGATCGCGTCGGCGGACTGGATGCAGTTTCCTTCGGTCCGCGGATCACCGGGGCCCACAGCCCGGACGAGCGGGTCTACGTGGCCTCGGTTCAGAAGGTATGGAAGTACCTCTGCGCGGTGTTGGCGGAGTTGGCCAAAAGCTGATCCGAGCGGCATTCCCTGATGTCGCGGACTGTGACGGAAACCGCCGGCGGCACGTATGGGGTTGTGACGTGCTCCGAGCGCTGGTAGTATCTGGGGCGACCCGTCGGCGTGATGGGCCTAGGTAGATGTCTGTTCCGGGTCAGCTCGCCTCGTTCTCCCGCTTTGGGAACGTAGTCGGCTCCCACAGCAGGAGATTCGATCATGCTTAAGATCTACATTGGGAACCTCAGCTTTGAGACCACCGAGGACGGCCTGCGCGACTTGTTCGCCGAGAATGGTCAGGTGGATAGCGTAGCCATCATCACCGATCGCGACACCGGTCGCTCGCGCGGCTTCGGCTTCGTCGAGATGTCGGACGATGGCGAGGCCCGCGCCGCGATCGAAGCGGTGAACGGCAAGGAATTGAATGGGCGGACCTTGACGGTGAATGAGGCCCGTCCGCGTGCCCCACGAAGCGACGGGAGAGACCGTGATCGCTGGTAAGCCGTTACGTCTACCAGGGAACGGCAAACCACGTCCAATCCCGACGCGCCGAGGACGTGACCTGAATCTTGAACCAGGCGGCCGCGGCGCATGCAAAAACCCTCCTAGCTATGTCGCGAAGAGGGCTTCTGGAATCATACCCCCAAGGGGACTCGAACCCCTGTCTCCAGGATGAGAACCTGATATCCTAGGCCGCTAGACGATGGGGGCGCTGTATCACGGCATGGTAGGTGATAGGGGCGGTGGCGTCAAGGGGGCGTAGACGTCCGGGAATCGACCACCGTGGGTTATGGAGCGCCCGAGAGAATCGCGCACACCGCGTCGATCACCCGGGACACGTCCGCTTCGCTCATACTCGGGTACAGCGGCAGGCTGACGCAACGGCTGTAGGTGTCCTCAGCTATGGGGAAACTGCCGGGAGCGTAGCCCAGGCGGGCCTGATAATACGGCTGCGTGTGGACTGGGATGTAGTGCACCTGCGGGCTGATGCCGGCCTCGAGCAAACGCTCGAAGAACCGGTGACGATGCTCGCGCCAGACTCCCCTCAACCGCAAGACGTAAATGTGGAAGGCCGGCGAAGTGTGGTCGGGCCAGGGCGGGGCGTCGGCCAGATCAGCAAAGGCGTCGTCGTATCGCCTGACGATCTCGCGCCGGCGCCGGCACCATTCTTCGAGCCGGCGCATCTGCGACACGCCCAAAGCAGCTTGGAAATCGGTGATGCGGTAGTTGAAACCCAGTTCGTGCATTTCGTGGTACCAGGGCCCATCGTCGCGGGTCAGACGCCCGCGTTCTCGTTCGACGCCGTGACATGCCAGTTGCCGGATGCGGCGGGCGAGATCGTCGTCGTTGGTCAGCACCATGCCGCCTTCTCCACAGGTGATCACCTTGACGGGATGGAACGACAACGTAGCCATGTGGGCATGACCGCAGCCGCCGCAGCGATAGCGCCGGCCCTGGTGACGATACTCGGAGCCCAGGGCGTGGGAAGCGTCCTCGAGCAGCGTAAACCCGTACGCCCCGGCCAGTTCGTACAGTCGTGGCAAGTCGCAGGGTACGCCGGCGTAATCGACGGCGACCACGAGCTTGGGGGCCTGCCTCCGGGCACAGCGGTCAGCCAGGGCATCAATGTCCAGGCACAGGGTATCGGAGGTAACGTCTACGAAGTCCACGTCCGCCCCGGTGTACGCGATGCCGTTGGCCGACGCCAGAAACGTCAACGGGGAGGGTACGCCGACGTCACCCGGACCGATCCCGGAGGCTAGAGCGGCGACATGTAGAGCGGCGGTGCCGTTGGCCACGGCGACGGCGTGCTTGGCCGCGCATTAATCCGCGACGCGACGCTCGAACTCGGGCACTTTCGGACCCTGGGTGATCCACGGGGATCGCAGCACCTCAACCACTGCGGCGATGTCTGCTTCGTCGAGCCATTGTCTGGCGTAGGGCAGGGGCGGCGGGGAGATGACC
>JAUWNF010000731.1 GCA_030612785.1 Phycisphaerales bacterium | reverse complement strand
GGCGCGTTCCAGAATGTCCCTGCGACACTTCATTACCTGTCCGAAGAAGCGCGACGCCTGGTGGATGGCCGTCGGGTTCGTGGTCGTCTTCGCCGCAGGGGATCGGCTGCTGCATCGCGTTCGCCTGCCTCGGGTCTACGGCAGCACGAACCGATCACTCTGGAAGTGGGAAATGTACGCGCAGGCCCAGCCGCCGCCCGACGTCGTGTTCCTTGGCTCCTCATACGGGCTATGTGGTATCAGTCCCACCGCGGTGGACGACCGGGTGCGCGAACTAACCGGAAGAGCGACTAACAGCCTGAACCTGTGCACCTCGGCCGCGAGCGTCCATACCCAATATCTCATCGTCCGGCGGATCGTGGAGTCCGGACGGCTTCCGCGGGTAGTGTACCTCGAGGTGAGTCCCAATAGCACGGTGGCGGGGGCCTATCACTGGCTGGCCAGTGGCCTCCGGGCCTTGGGGGACATGCGCGACCTGCCGGTCGCCGCAGCGGTGAGCGGACCATTGCTGGGCGAGGGACTGAGAGCGGCGCTGTTTGCCAGCTATTCCAAGTGGAGGGATTGCCGTCTGATCGCCAAGCGACTCATGATCGGGGCGGCGCTGCAACCGCAGGCGAAGCTGGCACAAGACAACTGCGGTTGGGCCAAATGGGTCGGGGGTACCCAGCGCACTGAGGACCAGGTGGCCAGCCCCCCGCGCGACGATGAAGGCGACGGGGTGTTTGCCACCTTCGAGGAAAACAATCCGAACCCACAGGCTTTGCGGGACGCGGTGAAGATGCTGCGTGACGCTGGGGTGACGGTGCGGCTTCTGGAACTACCGTTGCGTTCCACCGCTCCGGCGAACATCCACCCGCAAAAGAACCCGGCGTACCGCGAGTTCCTCCAAGAAGCGGTGTCCGACCTTAACGTCCCCGTGGTCAGACCGCCCGTCGGTCTCCTGTCCGACGCCGATTTCTTCGACAAGGGGCATCTCACCGCGGTGGGGGCGCTTAAGCTCTCCCGCTGGCTGGCGGACGACGTAGCGGTGGCACTGGCTGCTGGTGAGCAGGCGGATTAACCCGCGCTGCGGGGCGGGTCACGGGAGCGCGGCGAGGGCCTCGACGGCTTGGCGCTTTTGCGGTCCGTCGTGGCTCAACTGCACCACCCGATTCCAGGCCTGACGGGCATGGTGGAACCTGCCTAGAGCGGTCATCAGTTGGGCCCAGAGCGCGTTCACGCCGGGGGCTTCGTCGTTTAACGTCAGGGCCACCAACAGATGTTCCTCGGCCTGGTCGTATTCACCGTTTGCGATGGCCTGTTCCGCCAACCAACAAAGGTGGGTGATTTCGCGTTGCACGCCCGGTCCAAAAGCCTGGCGAAGGCGGATGACCAGCGTGTACTGCGCGCCGATCCAAGCCAGCACCGCGCCACAAAGTGCGCTGGACGTGATCCAGCCGGGAATCGATACCGGCACGATGTATAGTCCCCATAAGCCAATCTGCGCGCACAAGCAGAAGAGCAGGGCCAGCACCAACCCCAGCCACTCCCGGCGCAACAGGATGAGTCCCGCGCCGGGCACCACGATATTCA
>JAUWNF010000496.1 GCA_030612785.1 Phycisphaerales bacterium | reverse complement strand
ATTTACGTGATCGGCTTCTACCATCCGGTGGTGGGCAAGGGGTTGGCCCGGATTCGCGTGCAGCTCTCCGCGGCCCATGAGTTCGAGCACATTGACAAGGCCGTCGCCGCCTTCACCAAGATTGGCAAGAAGTACGACATCGTGCACAAGAGCAAAGAGGAGATCATCGCCAAATACGGGGAGTAGCGCGCTACGGCTCCACGCCATCTACCGGGATACTTGCTGCAATCTCCAGAGAACCGTCCCAATCACGAGCGGGTCTGTCGCGGCGCACCGGGCAGTCTGGTTGGGGGTCGGGTGCCGCCCGCTGCTGAGCCGCCAGCCGGTTCATTATCGCCCGTGGGGGATTGGGGCGTCCGCGTACCCTCGGTGGGAACAACGCCATCAACGAACCGCCGCCAAACGCCGATAGACTCGGTGTAAGGACGGGGACACCGCCGTTGAAATCCCGTCGTCCTTGCCGAGCTATCGGACCGGGTATAGAATTATGTGCGCAGGAGCGATGAGGGCGCTACTCCGAAGCCTTCTTCGAAGTCACAGGGACACTCACAAGAGGGTGGAAGGCAGGGCTCCACGGGGCGCGGGCCTGTACGGCGCGGGCACGCAATTGGGGGGTGTCAGACGAGATCAATCCGGGGTGGTCGTTCCACGAGCGCGACGCCCGATAGGAGGCATAGGTCGACATGTTTGAGCGATTTACCGATCGAGCCCGTAAGGTGATGGCCTTGGCCAACCAGGAAGCCCAGCGGTTCAACCACGAGTACATCGGGACCGAGCACATTCTCCTGGGGCTGGTCAAGGAAGGGTCCGGGGTCGGGGCGAACGTCCTGAAGAACCTCGACGTGGACCTGCGCAAGGTGCGTCTGGAGGTCGAGAAGCTGGTCAAGAGCGGTCCGGACATGGTCACCATGGGCAAGCTCCCGCAGACGCCCCGGGCCAAAAAAGTGATTGAGTTTGCCATCGAGGAAGCCCGCCAACTGAACCACAACTACGTGGGCACCGAACATCTACTCCTCGGACTCCTGCGTGAGCAGGACGGGGTGGCGGCTCAGGTGCTCATGAACCTCGCGCTCAAGCTCGAGGACGTGCGCGAAGAGGTGCTCAATCTGCTCGGGGCGGGCGTCGAGGGCGAAGAGATGGGTGCCGCGATGCCCTCGGCCGAAGCCAAAAAGGGCAAAAGCAAAACCCCGGCGCTGGACTCGTTCGGGCGCGACCTGACCGACATGGCCCGCGAGGGCAAGCTCGACCCGGTCATCGGGCGCGCCAACGAGATCGAGCGCATCATCCAAATCCTGTGCCGGCGGCAGAAGAACAATCCCGTGCTGCTCGGCGAGGCCGGCGTGGGTAAGACGGCCATCGTCGAAGGGCTGGCCCAGAAGATCGTCCATGGGGACATTACCGAGTTGCTCGCCGACCGGCGAATCGTGGTGCTGGACCTGGCGATGATGGTCGCGGGCACCAAATACCGCGGGCAGTTTGAAGAGCGTATCAAGGCGGTGATGAACGAAGTCCGCCGGGCGCGCACGGTGATCCTGTTCATCGACGAGTTGCACACGCTGGTAGGTGCCGGCGGGGCGGAGGGGGCCATCGATGCGTCGAACGTGCTCAAGCCGGCGCTGAGCCGCGGCGAAATCCAGTGCATCGGCGCGACCACGCTGGACGAGTATCGCAAGTACATCGAGAAGGACGCCGCCCTGGAGCGGCGCTTCCAGCAGATCATCGTCAACGAGCCGAACAGGGTCGAGACACTTGATATCCTCAAGGGGTTGGTGGACCGCTACGAGGCACACCATCGTGTGCGTATCACCGAAGAAGCGTTGGGGGCCGCGGTCGAACTCTCCAATCGGTACATCACCGGACGGGTGCAACCGGACAAGTCCATCGATGTGATCGACGAAGCCGGCGCCCGCGTGCGGCTCAAGAACATGACCAAACCGCCCGACCTCACCCAACTGGAGCACGAGGAAGAACGGATCGCCATGGAGAAGGACGAGGCGGTCAAGAACGCCGACTACGAGCGCGCCGCTAAGTTACGCGACTCCTACGAAGCGATTCGCAACAAGAAGGCTTCGGTGCTGCACAACTGGCGGGACAAGTCCTCCGAAATCGAAGGTACGGTCGATCCGGAAATGGTGGCGGAAGTGGTCAGCAGCATGACCGGCATTCCCTTGCGGCGTATGGACAAGGAGGAGGCCGATCGGCTCCTTTCCCTGGAAATCGAACTCCACAAGCAGATCGTTAGTCAGGAGGAGGCGGTGTCCGCGGTGGCTCGCGCCGTGCGTCGCTCACGCAGCGGGTTGAAGGACCCCAACCGTCCGATGGGCAGCTTTATCTTCGTCGGCCCTTCCGGCGTGGGCAAGACCTATCTGGCCAAGTGCCTCGCGGAGTTCATGTTCGGCGACTCCGACGCACTGCTGGTCCTGGACATGTCCGAGTACATGGAGAAGCACAACGTCTCACGCCTGGTTGGGGCGCCGCCGGGCTACGTGGGCTATGAGGAAGGCGGGCAGCTCAGCGAGTCCATCCGCCGCCGCCCCTACTCGGTCATCCTGCTGGACGAAATCGAGAAGGCCCATCCCGACGTCTTCAACATGCTGCTCCAGATCATGGAGGAAGGGCGGTTGACCGACGCCTTCGGGCGGCACGTCGACTTCAAGAACACCGTCCTGATCATGACCAGCAACGTGGGCGCCCACCGCATCACCCACCAGGCGGCGTTCGGCTTCCAGAAGAAGGACGACACCGTCAGTTATGAGAAAATGAAGGAGACGCTCAAGAGCGAGCTGGAAGATCACTTCCGGCCGGAGTTCCTCAACCGCGTGGACGAGATCGTCTGCTTCCACAAGTTGACGCACGACAACCTGACCCGCATCGTCGACCTGGAGTTGGAGAAGCTGGCTGGCCGGTTGCAGGAGAAAGGCCTTGAACTCGAAGTTGCCGACGAAGCCAAGGATTTCCTCATCGAGCGCGGTACCGACGAGAAGTTCGGCGCCCGTCCGCTGCGCCGGGCCATCGAGCAATACGTGGAGGACTCGCTGTCCGAGCAGATGCTCCGTGGCGAACTCGCCGGCAAGGACCGCGTGATCGTCACCGTCAAGCCGGCGGCCACGGACGATGATCTGCCCATGCTCAAGTTCGAAGGGGTCAAGAGCGAACCGGAGCCCAAGGACTCCGAACCGGTGGCTGCGGGCGAGACCTCCGACGCAACGTAGTCTCCAATCCCGGCAGTGAAGGGGCTGTCGGTTTAGTCCGAAGTTCCGGCGGTAGGCGACGCGTAAGTCTTTTCGGCGACCGAGGTTGGGGGTCGGAGGCGCTTCCGGAGACTGGCTACAGGCCCAGAAGTTGGAAGACGCGGGCCTGTAGTTGCGTAGGCTGGGTGTCTTGC
>JAUWNF010000579.1 GCA_030612785.1 Phycisphaerales bacterium | reverse complement strand
CCCGAACCTTACCGCGGAGCAGCGCCAAGAGAAGATGCTGAAGCGCGTTCAGGCCACCCCCGACGAATACTTGCGTGCCTCCCGCCTGGGCGGGTTCTACCGGGAGACGGACAAGCCCCACGAGGCATTGGAACAGTACCGCAAGGCAGCCCAATTGATCATCTCCGGCGCGACCGAGAGAGCCGAGCGCGCCGGGGCGAAGGGGCTGTTGGTCGCCTTGGAAGCTCAGTTGCTGCTGGCCGTCGATTTGAAACTGTGGGACGAGCTCGACGCAATCGTACATACGGCGATCGAGCATAACGTTGACGGCACACACGGGATGACTTTCAAGGGCAGGGCCGCTCTCGCCCAGGGGCAATACGACGCCGCGATCGAGGCGTTCAAATCGGTCCTGAATGAACAACCCTCCCAATCGGAGACGTGGGCCTGGCTGGGAGAATGCTACCGCGCGACGGACCGCAAAACGGAGGCGGCGGCGGCCTTCACCCGTGCAGCGGAGGCGAACCCCGAGAACTTCGGGACCCAGCGCCGCTTGGCGCAGATTGCCAAGAGCGCCGGGGACCAGGACGAGTTCAATAAGCGCCTGGATATCTGTCTGCGCCTCAACCCCGAGCATCCGTGGGTCAGGCAGCAAGAACTTGCCAGACAGGAAGTGAAAAACCCACAAGAGGGCATCAAGCGGCGGGAAGCTCTTCGCCAGCAGAACCCGGACGACTTGGCGAACCTCGTGCAGCTCGCTCACCTCTACAAGATCACGGATAACGTCGCGAAAGCCACGGAACTCTATTCCGCAGCCCTACTGCATCCCGATGCGCCACCGGGTGTGGCGTGGCGCGCGGCGCGGTTCTACGCCGAGATCGGCGACCGGGATCGGGCTCTCCAAGTTCTGTCCGACGCGGGTGAGCGGTTCGAAACCAAAGAGGACAAGGCGTTGCTGCTCCTGATGGCCGGCACCCTGTACCGTGACTTCGGTGACCTCGCCAACAGCGAAACGCAATTCCGCAAGGCCGTCGATCTGGATCCCAGCGAGACCACGTTTGTCAGCTTCGCGGAGCACTATTTGGCTCTCAACCAGGCCCAGGACGCTCTGGAGTGGCTGGATAAGGGGGTCGAGGCGGCGGACCAAGCGGATTCCCCCCGGGCACCGGCCATTCGGCGTACCCGCTTCGAGACCCTACTCCGGCTTAATGACCGCGCCGCCGCCGCTGCCGCGGTCAAGGAATACCGCGATCTATACCCTAAAGACTCCACCAGTTATGTACTCGAAAGCGAGCTGAACTTTGTTCTCGGGAACGTGGATCAAGCCATCGCGGACCTGACACGATACCTCCAGTCAAACCCTCGCGATGCAGCGATCCTCTATCGACGGGCACAACACAACGCCAGTCGGCAGGACTGGCAGCAGGTGATCCACGACCTGGAGGACCTGCGCGCCCTCGATCCCGATGCTCTGAACTACGCGCCGCGCATACTTCTGGCCCGGGCTTATGATCGGACGGACCGTTCCGATTTGGCACAATCCGAACTGAAGACCCTGTATGAGGAACATCCGGACCACAATACCATCTGCCGCCGGTATTACCAATACTTCATGGAGCACGAGCAGTTCGCCGACGCCAAGCGCGTCGCTACGGCCCTGGTCAATCGCCAGCCGGATAACCCGACGTGGCATCTTTACTTGGGACGCGCGTCTGCCCGACTACACGACGGCGTGCAAGCTTTGGCAAGTTTGCGCAGAGCCGCCGAGAAGAGTGACTACACGTGGCGGTATTGCGTAACGCTCCTTGACCAGTACGCGGAACTAAAGAACTACGGCGCGGGTATCCGCTTCTATGAGGAGACGCTTCCAGCCGGTCAGCGCCACCGCGCCCCGATAATTTACCGCTACGCCGCTCTTCTTGCCCGGATGGGGCGGACGGACCAGGCGGTCACCGCCTACCGCCAGGCATTGGTCGAGGAAGCGGCACACAGCGAAACGTATTTCGTCCTCGAAGTCGCCGCCAGTGCCGCCCGTACCTTCGGTCTTTCCCGAGCGGTGGAACTTTTCCGCCAGGAACCGGCGGACGAACACCTCAAACACCCAAATCAGCACATCCTTGCGACATTGCTGACCAACCTCGATCAGAATCCAGAAGCTCTGAAGATCATGGATTCGCTCATCAGCACGTCTACCAGCGACTTGGAGCGGGCTAGCCTGTACGGGCGCAAGGGCACCATCGCGGAAAGTGACGGCGACTACCAACTCGCCAAGCAGTGCTATGAGGAGTCCATCAAGGTCCATGCTGACAACTACGTTGTGCTGAACAACATGGCCTATCTCCTGGCCGACAAGCTCGGAAATCCCCAGGAGGCGGTGCCCTATGCCGAAAAGGCTGTTCGTCTCAGCAAGAGGCCGGCCGTGGTGGACACCTTGGCTTGGGTCTTGGTCGAACTCGGCGAGCACGGCCGCGCCATCGGCCTACTCAGTGGTGTCGTGCAAGAGAACCCGGAGTTCGTCGCCGGCCTAGTGCATCTTGGCGAAGCGTATCGCCGCGCCGGTGACTTCGAGCACGCGCTGCCCCAGCTTGAGCAGGCGCTGAAGCTGATCGAGAAGTCCAACGAGCCCGGCGATCTTGCGTATCGCGAGCAGGCCGAGAGCGGCCTCCAAAAAGCCCGCGACAGGCTCGCCGAGCCTTAGTCCGAAGTTCCGGCGGTAGGCGACGCGTAAGTCTTTTCGGCGACCGAGGTTGGGGGTCGGAGGCGCTTCCGGAGACTGGCTACAGGCCCAGAAGTTGGAAGACGCGGGCCTGTAGTTGCGTAGGCTGGGTGTCTTGC
>JAUWNF010000400.1 GCA_030612785.1 Phycisphaerales bacterium | reverse complement strand
CGGATTGGAATCCGGGCCCTACGCGACCGCCCGCACCCGAACGCTCATCGAGAACGCCCCGGAGCTCATCGCCGTCGCCGGGCGCGTTGCCGGAGCCCTCAGAGTGAACGCCGTACACCTCGTGGTGGATCGCACCTTGGGTAAGCTAGTGAGTGAACTCCGCCGGCAGGTGCGCGACACCCCGGTCGACGTCTTAGCGATCCCGAACAAGTATCCGCAGTGCCATCCCCGTATGCTGTTCCGCGCGGTTACCGGTCGCGAGCTATCGCCGAATTGCACGCCGCGCGACGCGGGGGCATGGATCGTCGGCCCCCCCGCGCTGTGGGACATTCACCGAGCCCTGACTTACGGAGTTCCGCCGGTCGTCCAGACGCTCACCGTGGCCGGCGATGCCGTGCAACGTCCGGGCAACTACCGGGTTTTGGTGGGCACATCGGTGGCCTCCATCCTGCGGCGTGTGGGGCTTCATCAAACCGTGGGGCGGGTTGTGCTCGGGGACGCTCTGACGGGGGTGGCCGTCCGCTCGGCGGATGCCGTCATCGCGCGGGGCGTCGAAGGTTTGTACGCTTGGTCGCCGTCGGCCACGCCCGTCCGCGACCCGCTCGGCTGCCTCCGCTGCGGGTTCTGCCTCGAGGTCTGCCCGGTCCGCATCGACCCGGTGAGCGTGTTCAACGCCGTGGAGCTGAATCGTTCGGCCCAAGTGCCGTCGTGGGCGCCGCGGGCGTGTATCGATTGCGGTCTGTGCGATTACGTCTGCCCCGCGGCACTGCCGTTGATGGAGGCGATGCGGTTCGCCCGCCGGTACGCCGAGGGAGGGCCTGACGCATGAGCGCAGCTCCACTGCCGATCGCCCAACGGCTTTGGGAGCGCCCGCCGCACTTGCACAGTGGTTCGTCGCCGGCCCATATCAGCCGGGCGTTTCTCGTGGCGCTCGCGCCGGTGGTCGCGGCCACACTCATTCTCTTTGGGCGGACCGCCGCCGCCGTGCTGTGCTGTTCGATCGTGGGTGCCGCTCTCGGGGAGGCGCTCGTCTTTTATATTGCCCCGAGCGGGCCTCGCCGAAACATGTTGCACGCCGTCCTCACCGGCGCTCTGGTGGCGCTTACGCTACCGGTGTCAGTGAGTTGGCACATAGCCTTTCTCGGCGGGCTGCTGGCGCAGGGTGTGGGCAAGGGGCTGTTGGGCGGGTTCGGCAACTATGTCTGGCATCCCGCGTTGGTCGGTCGAGCCGTCTTGCAGTTGTTGTTCGGTGCCCAACTGGCTCCGCGGTGCTGGCCGGTCTTGGCGCAGGGGCGGCTGTGGGCCGGTTCGATTGGAGCGACCGCGGAGGCCGCCTGCTACCGCGGACATCAGTTGAGTAATCCACCTTGGGGAGTGGACGCTTGGGGGTTGCAACGACCGATCGACTCCGCCCTGGCTTGCTACGGCACTCCTGTGGGAGAGGGGAGCGCATCAGGCTCGGGGTGGTTGTCGATGTTCCGTGATCACCTGCCGCCGTGGTCGGATACGCTGTGGGGCACCGTAGGTGGCGGGATCGGGGAGACCTGCACGGTGGCCCTGGTGCTGGGCGGGCTTTATCTGATGTATCGCGGTTTGCTGCGCTGGCCGTCTGCGGTCGCCGCCCTGCTCACCGTTGCGGCGTTGGCCGCCGTGTTGCCCGTCCGGTTGAATGGCGACCCTGCCTGGCTGCCGGTGTTCAGCGCCTGGGACCACTTTCCTGCGGGCGTAGCGTTCGTCCTGTTCCATCTGACCGGAGGCGGACTGCTATTGGCCTGCCTGATTCTCGCCGCCGATCCGATGACCACTCCGTTGACGACGCGTGGGCACGTCGTTTTTGGGGTCGGGGTGGGCGTAGTAACGATGGCGGCCCGCTGGTTCGGGCTGACGCCGGGGAGTAGCTACTGGGCGATTCTGGCGATGAACACGCTGGTGCCGGTGATCGACCGCTTGACTGCGCGGCGCCGACCATACGGGCATCCACCGGGGCCCACGCGCCTGATTTGATTTTCTCTCAGCGGGGCGATATCCTGGGTATTCGACTTTGAGCGTCAGTTTATTAGCTTTGGGGAACGACCATGCTTACAAGCGAGACATCGTACATCGCCAAGACCGACCCGGAAGTCTGGCCCGTCATGCGGGCCGAGGAAGAGCGGCAGCAGAACACCATCGAGTTGATCGCGTCGGAGAACCACGTCTCACCGGCGGTTCGCGAGGCGGTCGGGTCGGTGTTCACCAACAAGTATGCCGAGGGGTATCCCGGTCGGAGATACTACGGCGGCTGCGTTAACATGGACGGGGTCGAGGATATCGCCCGCGCCCGGGCGAAGAAGCTGTTCAACTGCGATCACGTGAACGTGCAGGCCCATTCGGGCAGTCAGGCCAACACCGCGGTCTACCTCGCGGTGCTGAAGCCGGGTGACACCGTCCTGTCGCTGGATCTGGCCCACGGCGGGCACCTCTCCCACGGGCTGAAGGTCAACGTCAGCGGACTGCTGTTCAACATCGTGCCCTACGGGGTGAGCCGCGAGACCGAGCAGTTCGACTACGCCGAGATTCGCCGGTTGGCCAAAGAGCACCGGCCCAAGCTGTTGCTCTCGGGCGCGTCGGCGTATCCGCGGACGATCGACTTCGACGCCCTCAGCGAAATCGCCCACGAGGTCGGCTGCCCGCACATGGCCGACATCGCCCACATCGCCGGGCTGGTGGTTGTGGGGCTGCACCCCAGCCCCGTGCCCTCGGCGGAGTTCGTCACCACCACGACGCACAAGACGCTCCGTGGCCCCCGCGGCGGCATGATCATGTGCAAGGAGGACTGGGCCAAGAAGATCGACTCGCGGATTTTCCCGGGCACCCAGGGCGGGCCCCTGATGCACGTCATCGCCGGCAAAGCGGTGGCGTTCGGCGAGGCGCTCAAGCCCGGATTCAAGACCTATCAGGAACAGATCCTCAAGAACGCCCAGGCTTTGGCCGAGGGTCTGACCTCGGCCGGCAACCGGTTGGTCTCGGGTGGAACTGATACACACTTGATGCTGCTGGATCTCCGCCCGGCGTACCCCGAGGTCCCCGGAAGCGACGCCGAGGCCTGGCTGGAAAAGGCCAACATCATCACCAATAAGAACATGATCCCCTGGGACGAACGCAAACCGGTCCACACCAGCGGGCTGCGTTTGGGGACCCCTGCGGTCACCACGCGCGGCTTCAAGGAGGACGAGATGAAGAAGGTCGCCGAATGGATCGACCAAGTGCTGCGCTCCGAAGGCGACGACAAGGTTATGCTGCGGGTCAAGGGCGAAGTCCTCGAGATGTGTAAGCAGTTCCCGCTACCGTAAGCATAGCCGTGGCCATGGCACCCAGCCGCTGCTGGACAGACCCCTGCCTAAACGGGACACTGCGGACATGAGTACAACGTGTATCGCGGGCATCCTGGTAGGCGGCGCGAGCAAACGCTTCGGCAGTCCCAAGGCGCTCCTCGAACTGCCCAACGGGCGCACGATGCTCGAGCGGGTTGCCACCGTGGCTTCATCAGTCGCCCAAGAGGTGGTTATCCTCGGGCAGCCTCCTCGGACACCACCTTCATTAGCCCCGATCCCCGTTCTCCCGGACGCCGAGCCCGACCGGGGACCGATGAGCGGTTTGAGTTCGCTTCTGGAGTATGCCGCGCCCCATTGGGGCCTGCTGCTCGCGTGCGATCTGCCCGCGTTGGAGACCTCGGTCCTGGAACGTCTGCTGCACGCCGCTGCGGACCATCCCCAAGCCGACGCCGTAGCGTTTGCGTCTCGTAGCGACCAGGATATGTACGAGCCCTGCTGCGCGTTGTATCACTCACGCCTACATCAGGTGGTAGTGGGTGTACTCGATACCGGTCCGGTGGGGCTCCAAGCACTGCTGCGTCAAGTACACACCACGGCCCTGATTCCCTCGGAACAAGAAGCTCGAGCGCTGGTCGATGTCGATACGACGCAGGACCTCGACGTTCTGGGCGATTTGCTGGGCTGAATCAGTCCTAAGGGGTTGTCGGAAAATAAAGTTTACAGTTTAGCGGTCCCGTGTGTTATCT